>JABIDL010000030.1 GCA_018651745.1 Candidatus Neomarinimicrobiota bacterium
TACTATCTCTGCTCAAGATAGTTCAAATACGATAATCATGACCATTGCATATTTAGATAACAGAACGTATGATTCATTTAGGTTAGAATCACTTGGAACCTTGGTTGCATGGTATGACGGTAACGATCCACATGGCACAGGAAGCGTAAGTGTAGGTGATGAGATTGAAACATGGGTAGATAAGAGTGAAAACAACATCCATGTAACGCAATCCGAATCAGACAAACGTCCTGTGGTTGTAGCAGAAGGAAATAACTACTCTTTACAATTTGATGGAAACGATATGCTTGGTGTAGATAACGCCACCATGGAAGAAGCTTTTTCAGAATACACGTTTATTTCAGTCGTTAAATCATCAGTGAGCGGATATAAAAACATCATGGGTAGAAATTATTCAGTTTGGGAGTACCAATGGCATGGGGCTGCTAAAATAAATATGTACATTAATAATCGTGAGCAAGATGGCTCTTCAGACACATATCCGTTTGATGGGCAAGCAAGAATTGGCCTTTTTAGATATCACGATGCGAATGATGCCTTAGATCAATGGATCGACGGAACATCAACATTTACGAATAATCACAATCAATCAATCCCCAGTTCTACAAACGACTTTTACATCGGAGCGAGAATGGGTACAGGTGAATTTTTTAACGGAGAAATGTTGGAGTTGATTGTTTTTTCCGAGTATCTCACAAACACAAACAGAGAAAGAGTCGAAAATTATTTGGCTAATAAGTGGGGACTGAATGGTGATGATTTAGAACCTGAAGATGGAGAAGAGTTTGAAGTGGTAAATGTTGCACCGTCTCTTGCTGCACTAGCAGATGCAAGTACGGATGAAGAAACAGCCAGTGTACGTGTTCTTTCTGCTACAGATGCAGATGGAGATGCATTAACCTATTCTGCATCATCAGATACGTCGGCAGTGACTGCAACGGTCAGTAATGATACACTGACATTGACACCTGCGGTGAACTGGAATGGAATAGCTGATGTTATGGTTACTGTAAGTGATGGCGCTTTCTTAGATACAACATCATTTACATTAACGGTGAATGCAGTGAATGATGCCCCGTTTGTAAGTACACCTGTTCCGGATGTTACCATAGATGAAGATGATTTTGGTGCTGTAATAATAACAGCATTGGAAGCCCATTTTAATGATGTTGATCTAGATGATGATCTTTCTTTTAATGCTACTGCTTTAGGAACTGGTTTGGATTCCTTATCATTGAGTGATGATGGTATGCCACCCATGGGGCGATTTGCACATTATGGCTCTGCAAAGATCATGACCATAAAACGATCTGTAAAAAAGAATGCACAGGCGAAAGTGTTTACATTGGGTCAGGCTGAAGATAAATCAGCTCTTATGGATATTGTATCAATCAACAATCCTGTTGGACAAGGAAGATTCTCAAGCAGAACTGATTCCACATCTTTAATCGTATATCCGACGGAAGATTTTTTCGGTAATGTAGACATTGTTATTACAGCCACAGATTCGTCGGGTGAGTTTGCAACGGATACATTAAATCTAACCATTGAGAATCTCAATGATGCACCGTCTCTTGCCGCGATATCAGATGCAAGTACGGATGAAGAAATGGCAAGTGTACATGTTCTTTCTGCAACAGATGCTGATGGAGATACATTAACGTATTCTGCTACATCGGATACAACGGCAGTTACTGCAACGGTCAGCAATGATACACTTACTTTAACACCTGCAGTTAATTGGAATGGAACAGCCAATGTTACGGTATCTGTAAGTGATGGCGCTTTATTAGATACAACATCATTTACATTAACAGTTAATGCTGTTAACGATGCTCCGAGCAGTTTTGATTTAGTGGAAACAGATGCCGTCATTACTATTACTGAATCTGAACTTTCTACCGGCTCACTTGATTTGGAATGGGAAGGTGCAGAAGATGTGGATGGTGATTCGATTACTTATCATTTTACGGCGACTTTGACAGTGGGGACCTATACTGAACAAATGGATTCATCTTTAGCTGATACGAATTTTTCCCTCATGTCATACCAAGAGTTATATGATAAACTCTTTGCAATGGAATCGACAACAGCAGAATTAGAATGGAATGTAACGGCTGATGATGCTCAAATAAGTACGCCTGCTGGTAACGGTCCACTTACATTGACCATTGATGTAAGCAGTTTATCTATAGATGACGAGTTGATGCCTGACGTTTTTGCCTTACATCAAAACTATCCAAACCCATTCAATCCTGTAACGAATATTCGTTTTGATGTACCAGAGAACTCAATGGTCACAATGGTTATTTATGATCTTTTGGGACAAAAAGTAAAAACATTGGTCAATTATGAAATGAATGCAGGTTTTCATTCAATACAATGGAATGGAACCAATGATCACGGGAAACCGCTTGCCAGCGGTATGTATATCTACCGGATCAATGCAGGTGGATTTCATGCAGTGAAGAAATTGGTTTTCATGAAATAAGTTTAAGAACAATCAATACGAAAAGGGATGGCTTTTGGCTGTCCCTTTTTTTATTGGTTCTTCAGGGAAATGTGTGGAAGGTGTTAACAAGAATTTCAAACTTTATGGTAAATGAATAATCAAAACAACGTAGCGTGGGCTTTAGCCCAATAGATTGGGTAAGTGAGGTGATATTATCAACATCCATCCTAAAGCAGGAAGAGTCTAGTAATTTAGATTATTTTTAGCTTATCAATATTTTTTGACTAAATCTTTTAATCTTCTAAAACGATAGATATAGGAGTTAAATTTCAACAAATAGATTCGGAAGAATTATTTTGAAAGTTTTTTTCAAGTTTCCTTCAATATTTCACCAATAGGTGAAACAGCATATAGTAAAACGCTAAATGGTGAAATACTTATTTATGAAAAATGGACATTGGGAAATAATCACATGAAGTCAAAAGAATATTACTTAAAGTTCGCCATCTTTCTGGCAGCTGTTACCGTTTTTTATAACATTTTTGAAGGGATTGCGGCTATCTATTTCGGTTTAGAGGATGAAACATTGGCACTGTTCGGATTTGGTTTAGATTCTTTTGTGGAAGTGATTTCCGGTATTGGAATATGGCACATGGTTTTGCGGATCCGGAAGAGTGAAGATGAACATCAAGGACATTTTGAGAAAACGGCTCTCAAAATCACCGGATCGGCATTTTATATATTATCCGCAGGATTAATAATTTCATCAATATATAATTTGATAACTGGTGCTCAACCCCAAACTACATTTTGGGGAGTTATCATAGCTGGCTTGTCTCTTGGTGGGATGTGGTGGCTCATCCGGGAAAAATTAAAAGTGGGCAAAGCACTGCAATCGGATGCCATCATTGCCGATGCGAATTGCACCAAAGCTTGTATGCAATTGTCCTTTGTTTTATTGGTTTCCAGTTTGGGCTATGAATTATTTGGAATCGGAAGCATTGATGCTGTGGGCTCTCTAATTATTGCAGGGTTTGCATTTCGAGAGGGAAAAGAATCTCTTGAAAAAGCAGATGGTAAAGGAGAATGCAGTGATTGTGAACAATCTTCAAAACCAATGTGACTAAACCAGAGAATATAGAAATTAGTCAGGTCTATCTCTGTTGGGCATTATATTAAGCCATGTTTCTTCCGTCACATATTGCATCAGGATACATTTTGGGGAACGCTTTGAGCTGCAAAAATCCCACTTGGACAGATGGTCCGTTTTTGTCGGTTTTACTCTTTTCTTCCATCCTTCCGGATGTGGATGGAATTTGGTCAAATACCGTGGCGGGGCATCATTCGTTTCTTCATACACCCATTTTTTGGATATTCCTTTTTATAGGAATGACGGGCTTGGGGTCGATTTCAAACATCCGCTGGATGAAACCCGTTTCTCTTGGAATTGTTCTGGGTGCGATGCTGCATCTTTTCACAGATTGGATTACGGCGCGAACGGTTGGGATTCAGTGGTTATATCCGTTTAATATGACCAATTTTGATGTTTATTCTGTTCAGCCCGAAAAAGGACAAATCCCGGTTTGGGATATGATTCGCGATCCGTATTTTTCGTTTTACATTGAGAACAAAGTATTGCTTTGGTTTGAAATTGGCATGAATGGACTTGCCTTAATCTTATTTGGGAAAAATAAATTACAGGGAAATCGAGTATGAAATCTATTCTGCAAATTCTGACACCGATATTTTTGTCAACTTTGTTGTGGGGTCAATGACCTCTCTGAACGAATCCAAGCCTCCCGGTCGGGACGGCCAATTCTGGTGTTGGATTAGATAAAGGTGATCTTATCGTGGGGGCGAATATGATGGTTCAAAATATCGAGTGGTGGCATAGTGAGTTAATAGAATCCGGTGGAGACCACGAAGGGAATCTGAAATCAAGCTTGGCAGAAGTAAATGCAACCTATGGGATTTCTGATAACTGGAACCTGAGTGTGGATGTTATGACGGGAAACAGATCCATGGATTTTTATCCTGACGCGAATATTCATCACCGCGATGAAAACAAAATGGGCATCGGTGATACGAGAATTACGCTTCGCTATTTGATAGAAAATACAACATTTGGCCCCGGTCAGCGGGTTTTTATTGGAGGCGGATTAGTTATTCCTTCAAAGAATTCATTGACTGAAAATCCATTTAAACTTGGGGAATCCGGAGAGACACACACACATTTTGATTTGAGCGAAGGCGTGGTTAAAGCGCATACAGAATTCCAATATTTCAGGCGATCAGAAGGATCCATTTTTCCGGGAGGCGTTTTGAAAGTGGAAATACCGTTAGAAACGAATCAATACGGTTTCAAAGCGGGAATCCAATTATCCGGTGCGATTCTGGTTTATTTTCACACCCAATCTTTTTGGAGTGGGATTCCATTTTTACATATGCTGGGTCAGTATCGAAACCCAGATATTTGGGATGGAGAAGAAGCACCGAATTCAGGGGGAAGTGTACTGCAAATTGGCGGAGGCTTAACCTTTTCGAAGAACGGATATCTATTAACTGGATCGGCTCGTGTACCGATATATTTTAATGCAAGTGTGGCAGGCCAAGAAGAAAAAGATGTATCAAATAGAACGGATGTTTGGGGAGGATCCTTAAGTATTAGAAAAACAATTAATCTGTTTAAATTTGAGGACTAAAACCATGAATATAATGAAAGGAAACAACATGAAAAAATCACTCATTCTAATCGCCGGAGCAGCAATGATTATTGCAGCATGTGGCGGAGAAAATAAAACAGCAGATGTGGCACTTAGCACAATTCAATGCGGAATGTGCACATCTACAATCGAGAATGCTTTATCTGATGTCAAAGGTGTAGTAAGTATCAAAATCGATGAAGAAAAGAAAGTTGGGAAAGTTGTGTATCAGGCAGGAGTTGTTGATTTGGCAGCAATTGAAAATGCGATAGCAGCTGTTGGTTACAATGCCAACGATACCAAAGCCGACCCAAAAGCATATTCCGAACTTGCAATGTGCTGTAAAGTCCCTGGCAAGGAGTAAACCATTTTAAGAACAATGAATCGGGGTTGACGCTTTATGCTAATCCCGTTTTTGTTTACTTTTTTATTTGCAGGACGCTTTACGGATCCACCTGTTGGCGTTGGTAGCCGCTACCCCAATATCACCGAAACTGATCGCGGATTTACCCTTTGTTGGTTTGAACCGGTAGGAAAAAAATTCAGCCTAAAAATGTCTGAATTTGACGGAAACTATTGGACTAATCCGGTTACAATTACTATGGGCGAGAACTATTTTATAAACTGGGCAGATTTCCCCTCAATTTATTATTTAAATGATAATCGGTTTGCCGCACACTGGCCCCAAAAGAGCGGAACCGGTCCGTATGATTATGATGTGAAAGTTTCGCAGTCATTCGACCGCGGAAAAACATGGACAACCTCTGTGACGCCGCACCGCGATAAGAAATCCGGCGAACATGGTTTCGTTTCGTTCTTCACCAATTCCAAAGGTGGCCTTGCGTTGGCTTGGCTGGATGGCCGGAATATGTCCGATGGACATGGCGGAGGAGATTACGGAGCTATGAATTTGTTCACAACCACTCTGGATCTGGATGGGAATCTTGGACCCGAAATAATGCTGGATGATAAAGTTTGTGAATGCTGCCCGACATCGGCGGTTAATACCGAAGATGGTGTATTGGTGGCATACAGAGATCGTTCCGAAACTGAAATCCGCAACATAAATGTGGTAAGATTAACCGAATCATCTTGGACAGAACCCGAGCCACTTCACAATGATAATTGGAAAATTTCCGGTTGCCCGGTGAACGGACCGAAGCTTGCGGCTAACAGTAAAAATATTGCAGCTATATGGTTCACGTCACCCAATGAAACACCACAAGTTCTGTTTTCTTTATCCAAAGATTTGGGGGAATCCTTTAATGATCCTGTAAGATTAGACAGCGGAATGCCGATTGGCAGGACCGACCTCATTTGGCTAGACGGACGAAAGGTTCTGGCAAGCTGGATGGAATACGGGGAAGACAATACACACATTATTTTTAGGACAATATCCATTGATGGGCGGTTAGGGAAACCGTTTATTGCAGCAGAAATTGACGCCGGTAGGGCCAGCGGTTACCCGGTGATTACTCGTATCGGAAGAAAGATTTTCTTGGCATGGACGAGCAGCGGCGAATCCGGGAAAGTGGAATCGAAATGGGTTCCGGTTTCAAAATTTTGATCTATTCAATTCTAATTTTTCCATTTAAAAACCCCTTTTTCTAATTTGATGATTGTGTAAATTCATTTTCATATTATGAAGCAACTCATCACAGTCTGGCTCATCCGAATCTTAACCGCAACCATTTTCATCGGAGGCGTTTTACCGGTTTTAACTACACCGGTTTCTGCCCAAGAATCCAATAAGAAGAAAAAGAAAAAAAGCCGAAAAAAACCTTCTAAGAAAAAATCATCTAAGAAGAAAAAGAAATCCTCTAAAAAAAAGAAGCGAGGAAAGGCTAAAAAGAAACGTAAAAAAAGACCCACAAAAAAGAATAAAGCAAAACGTAAAACCAAAAAATCGAGTAGTTCAAAATCAACCGTGGCAGACCGGTCACGTCCACCTAAGATGAATGTGACAGAATTTGCCGATGAGTTATACACCATTACTGAGGCACTGAATGTCAGTTCAGATCAATTATCCCGAGCAACGTCTTATCTTAAAGAGCCGGATCAAAAGCGCCTTGTTAGGCTGGATTCGAGGGAAGCATTTACGACAACGGACTATGAAAAAGCAGCAGATAATGCACCTCAAAATATCCGCCTTCAAAGACAACTCGGTTTGCATTATGAATCGGTTCAGGAATTCGAAAAGGCAAAAGATGTGTATTTCCGGCTTTTGACTAAAGAACCCCAGAATTCGGATTATCATTACTTTTTAGGTTCCCTTTATGCTAAAGTTGGCGCTATTGGGAAGGCACAGCATTCATTCGAAGAAGCCTTAGATCTCCAACCTGATCATTATCAAACGTTAAATGCGATGGCATCTTTTTTAGGTTCGCCCCGTGAAAAAAATATGAGCAATGAAGTATTATCTCGATCTGCAGTAAAAAACCCGGATGGTCCGGCTCAGCAAATGACATCCATCCAAAATAAATTGAACTCGGGAGAAGCCCAAAAGGCAATTATGTTGGCAAAATCTGCTTCTGAAGAGCATCCTAACCACAGTGGATTTATATTTCTGCAAGGCAAGGGATATGAAGATCTTGGCGAAATTGATCAATCTAAAGCGTCTTACCAAAAAGCAATCCACATGGATCCAAAAAATAAGGAATCCCATATGGCACTTGCGAACTTGTACTACAACCAAGGAAAATATGTGTATTCTGCATTGGGTTATAGTGATGTAGTCTATCTCGATCCGTATAATGTTGATGCCCGATACATGCAAGGGCTCAGTTATTACAACGCATCCGAATGGGGAAGAGCCGCCAATGCTTGGGAAGATCTTTTGCATTATGATCCACAGCATCCGTTGGTCCGCATGTTGTTGCCCCAAGCATATTATGTATTGGCAGTGGAATACAACCGAATCGGAAAATCGGCACAAGGACGCTCGGCATTTGAAAAAGCAATGAGCATTAATTCTAACACGAGATCTTGGCTTTCGGGTGCGATGCGAACCTTGGGGAAAACGTATCGGGAGCGAGGAATGTATAAAGAATCGCTGGCCGCTTTTCAGGAAGTGATCGAACTAAAACCAGCCGATTCAAATGCATACCTTGGCATGGGTGTAACCTATTGGAAAATGCAAGAAACTCAACTAGCAAAAGCTGCATGGAATCGCAGTCTGGAATTAAGCCCGGATGACAATGAAGCAAAGGGTTGGTTGTTCATTGCACATCAAGCTGGTTCTTGAGCACTCGTTTATTTCGTAATATTCCCTTTCTTAATTCTATGAGAATGAAACCCATCTTATGTTTGGTTTCGTTTTCTATTCTTTTCTCATCACATCCTGCCGATGATAAAGTCCATGAAGGCGTTCGAGCTTTTTATAATTATGAATATGATCAAGCTGTATCGATATTAACTGATGTAAGTTTTGAACATCCTGATCATCCCGGAATTTTTCTTATTTTGCCTGCTGCAAGATGGGTGCTGGCGCAGGCGCATAGTAGTGTTGAAGTTTCCTATACCGTATTAGAGCATGACTTAAATGAAGCGTTGTTTATCTATAAAGATCTGATAAAGGATAATCCGGACAATCAGGAATATCGTCTTTACTATGGTTCTGCTCTGGGCTTAAAGGCAAGGGTAAATCTTGGGAAAAAGGAATGGGTCAAAACGCTTTCAAATGCTTACAAAGGCTTCCGCATCATTCAAGATGTGGCGGAGAAAGATTCCTCCCTTGTTGACGCCAATCTCCCAATCGGTATTGTGGAATATTATGCCGGCATGAGCAATGGACTGATTCAGTTTGCCGCCGGATTGTTTGGGCTGGATGCCTCACGCGAAGTTGGACTCTTGAAAATTCGTAAGGCGGTCGAAGCAGGTTCTTGGTCATGGACTGAAGCAAGTGCGATTCTTTCTTTTATCTATTTATGGTCTGACAGAAATCCGGACGAGGCTGAAAATTTCAGCCGAAAACTGGTGGAAACATATCCGCAAAATTTTTATTACCGAATTTTGTTAACCGAAAGTTTAACTCGCAATGGGAAATTGGAAGATGCTAAAAAATCGCTGCTAATTTTGGATAATTCGATTGGAAGTCTAACGGAAATTCAGCAAAAATGGTTTTATGGATATCTTCAATTCGAATGGGCACTGTATCATTTCTATTCCGAGAATCAGGAAGTCTCAATGCGCTATGTGAAACAAACCATTTCCTCTTACGGAGCGGAATTGGATATCATTCTGGGCGAAGCGTTTTTATTGAATGGAAAATTACTCGACTTAAAAGGAGAGCGAAATGAAGCGGTGTTATCCTACCGGCGATGCAAAGAATTGGATAACATGTCGCAAGCAATGCGTGATGCAAAAGAGTTTCTTAAAAAACCATTTTCTCTACCGAAGTGATTGGATGTTGTGTTTCCTCACCGGTAAATTTGTAGTCTATGATTGAACGGCATGAAACACGAAAAGTAATGGTTGGCGATGTTGCAATCGGAGGCGGCGCGGCAATTCCGGTGCAATCCATGACCACTACCAAAACGCATGACATCAAGGCGACGCTAAAGGAAGTGGAACGCTTGGAAGAAGCGGACTGCCAAATTATCCGTATCACAGTTCCCGATGAAAAAGCAGCCAAGGCGCTACCGGAAATCAAAAAACACATGACGGTTCCGTTGGTGGCAGACATTCATTTCAATTATCGCATGGCGCTCGAAGCCGTGGATGCAGGCGCTGATAAGATCCGCATCAATCCCGGAAATATCGGCGGAAAGGCGCGCGTGAAGGAAGTGCTGGAAAAAGTGAAAGGCGCGAACCTACCAATCCGCATCGGCGTAAATGCCGGAAGTTTGGAACGGGATTTAATAAAAAAATACGGATTTCCAACCGCGGAGGCGATGGTGGAAAGTGCACGCCGGCACATTAACATTTGTAAAGAGCACGATTTTGAGGAGATTATTGTTTCCCTAAAAGCATCGGACGTAAATCTCATGATTGATTCCTACCGCCTGTTCGCCGAAGAATTTGATTTTCCCACGCATCTCGGCGTTACCGAAGCAGGGCCGACCAAGGCAGGCAGCATCAAATCCGCTGTTGGCCTCGGAACACTCTTAAAGGAAGGCATCGGAGACACGATCCGGGTGAGCCTTACGGACGATCCGGTGGAAGAAGTGCACTGCGGTTACGAGATTTTGAAATCGCTTGGGCTCGCAACCAAAGGCGTAACGGTTGTTGCCTGCCCAACCTGCGGACGTTTGGAAGTGGACCTGTTCAAGATCGCCGGTGACATGGAAGAGCGGTTGAAAAATGTGAAAACGCCGATGTCAATCGCGCTGATGGGTTGCGCGGTGAATGGCCCCGGTGAGGCGGAACATACAGATCTCGGAATTGCCTTTGGGAAAGGCGCCGGGCATTTGTATTATAAGGGCGAAAACATTGGAAAGGTTAGCGAAGATGCGGCAATGGGAAAATTGGAAGAGCTAATTTCTGATTACGAAAAAGAGGTATCTACAAAAGGAGACGAATCATGAAAATATTACTCTCATTATTATTCATCACATCGTTTGCATTCCCTCAGGATGAAGCAAATCCGAATACCATTTCCCCGGCAGTGGCTTACTGGAAAACACTGACACCGGGCGAAAAGGAACTGTATTTATTTTCGTACCTCACGCAGGTGTATGAAACGCACCAGGACTTGATCAAAAAACGTGGCTACGATGAAATAACAACCTGGTATTACGAGAACCGTGCAGAATTAATTTATGGCATTTTTGACAAACTCGAAGAGGAGGAAATCAGTCGATTTGTAACTTGGATTGACGAATATTACAGCCATGAAGAATATATAAATCGTCCATTCTATGAAGCGATGTCCTTTGCTTTTCGGTTTCAAAAAGCATCAGGAGAGACCCTTTGGGATAAGTACGAAAATATGAAATTTGATACAATAAAACCGGATAACGACTGATGTCATTTTACCGGCCGCGTTTCCTCAAGGAATGGAATTTCATTCGGCAGGAAGGCGGATATAGACTTCTTTTCAAGAAAAAGGGTTGGGTGGTTTTTTTTGCCTTTTGCACATTTTATCTTATTCGAGATTCAATTTTATATTTGCTGATTCCTTATCTTGCTTTCAAAGGAATTATTACCTGTAATTAAATGGTTTCCAAAGTTCTTAGTAGCGCTGTCCTTGGGATTGATGCCTACATTGTTGAGGTTGAGGCAAACCTTTCCGGTGCTCAGTTACCCAAATTTATAACCGTTGGCCTCCCGGAAGGTGCCGTAAAGGAAAGCAAAGAACGAGTCACAGCTGCGATTCGCAACAGCGATTTTATTTTACCATATAAACATATTACAATCAACCTTGCTCCGGCGGATATTCGCAAAGAAGGATCTGCATTTGATCTTCCGATTGCCGTTGGAATCCTTGCAGCCACCGGTGCGGTAAAACAAAATTTTCTCAACAATTTGCTTTTGTTGGGTGAACTTGCTTTGGATGGCTCGCTCAGACCAATCAAGGGAGCGCTCCCGATCGCCATTAACGCTGCCAAAAAAGGAATTAAGGGAATCATTCTTCCAAACGAAAATGCGCAAGAAGCCGGAATTGTGGACGGTATAAAAGTAGCCGGTGTGGATTCACTGGCAGAAGTGGCGGCTCTGCTAAATGGAAAAATGTCCATGGATCCTATCAAAGTAGATAGACAGAAACTCTTTAATGAACAAAAAAATTATGATTTGGATTTTGCCGATGTGAAAGGTCAGGAACATGTAAAGCGTGCAATTGAAGTGGCAGCAGCCGGAGGGCATAACGCCATTATGATCGGTCCTCCCGGAAGCGGGAAGACGATGCTGGCAAAACGTCTTCCGACCATTCTTCCGGACCTCGTATTGGAAGAAGCACTACAGACTACCAAAATTCATTCCGTTGCCGGATTGCTTCCAGATGGAAAGGGGCTGATTGCTACACGTCCGTACCGTTCGCCGCATCATACTATTTCGGATGCAGGACTGATTGGCGGCGGAACGGTTCCGAAACCGGGTGAAGTCAGTCTTGCGCACAACGGTGTATTGTTTTTAGATGAACTTCCGGAGTTCAAGAAAAATGTTTTGGAGGTCATGCGTCAACCGCTGGAGGATGGTTCTGTTACCATCGCGCGCGCAACAATGTCGCTAAGTTACCCATCCAATTTTATGTTGGTGGCGGCTATGAATCCATGTCCTTGTGGTTATGCGACAGATCCGAAAAATGAATGCACCTGTAATCCGCAATTGATTCAAAAATATATGAGTCGAATTTCAGGTCCACTCATGGATCGAATTGATATTCACATCGAAGTCCCGTCAATCTCATTTGATGAATTATCCGAGAAGGAAAGTGGGGAAGCATCCAAATTTGTGCAAAAAAGAGTGCAGAATACCCGCAATGTTCAATTAACAAGGTTTGAAGGAAGAGATTCCATTTTTTGCAATGCACAAATGGAATCCAAAAATATTGCTGATTATTGTAAAATTGACAAAGAAGCATCTGATTTGCTGAAGACAGCCATGGAAAAATTGGGCCTATCAGCTCGAGCGTACGATCGGATTTTAAAAGTATCACGGACGATTGCAGATTTAGAATCTTTAAAAGAAATCAGTTCTCAACATGTGAGCGAAGCAATTCAATATCGTAGCCTGGATCGTAAGTTATGGCTTCAATGAAAGGAAAAAGAAAACATATTCGATTAGCTGATTATGATTATTCTCAATCAGGTATTTATTTTGTCACAATTTGCTCTCAGATACGGGAATGTATTTTTGGTGAAATAACGAATGGAAACATGAAATTAAATCTAATCGGGAATATTGCTTACCGTTGCTGGGAGGGAATCGAAAAGCATTATACGTCTGTAAATCTGTTTGATTTTGTAGTGATGCCAAATCATGTGCATGGAATGGTAGGATTGAATTCAACTCAATTCAAAAATCCGGTATTAGGTGATATTGTTGGCAAATATAAAGCAGCAGTAACAAGGGAAATAAACAAACGTAGGGGCGAGATATATCGCGCCCCTACAAAGGTTTGGCAAAGAAATTATTATGAACACATCATTCGGAACGAAACTGCATTCGAGAGAATTACAGAATACATTCGATCCAATCCATCCAATTGGAAACAGGATAAAGAAAACCGAGATCGAAACAAATTGAATAATTTTTATGGATGGGTAGATACCTACTGGAAAAATTAAAGAAAAATATGATACTCATTATCAGTTCAAGTTTGAATCCCAACAGCCTGAGCAGGGTCATGGCTCAACAGGTCAAGATTAGACTTGAGGAAAATAATGCGGAAGCTGAATTTATTGATATGCGTAATTACGATCTTCCTTTTTGCGATGGAGACTCATGTTACAATCATCCGAAAGTAAAGGAAGTAAAGGAAAAAATACAGTCAGCTCGTGCGATTTTATGTGCATCGCCTGTTTATAATTACGATGTGAATGCTGTTTTGAAAAATCTGGTCGAACTTACAGGAAAAGCATGGGAAAATAAAACTGTTGGACTTGTATGTTCGGCCGGTGGACAGGGTAGTTATATGAGTCCGATGCCATTTTTAAACAGTTTGATGCTGGATTTCAGGTGCCACATAATTCCACGCTTTGTTTACACTACAAAATTCGCATTTACAGATGGCGCCATATCTGACGAAAATTTGAAGAACAGAATTAAAGAATTATCAGCTGAATTAAAAAATACAAGAAGATAATGAGATGGAAAAAGATTTAACATTAAAAGACGTTTTCCCACCCATTGATCCGTATAATGGATTTATGTTAGATGTTTCTAGTCTGCATTCAATTCATGTAGAAGAGTCTGGGAATCCGAATGGTAAACCGGCTCTCTTCCTACATGGTGGGCCCGGAGGCGGAATTGAACCAATCTATCGCCAGTATTTCGACCCCGAGAAATGGCGACTGATTCTAATAGACCAGCGCGGCTGCGGAAAGAGTTTGCCGTTTGCCGAACTCGAAGAAAATACTACCTGGGAACTTGTAGAAGATATTGAGAAAGTCCGCGAATATTTGGGAATAAAGAACTGGGTAGTTTTCGGTGGAAGTTGGGGAAGCACCCTTTCTCTAGCCTATGCAGAAACGTATCCCGATCGTGTGATAGGGTTAATCCTGAGAGGTATATTTATGCTCAGAAAAAAGGAACTGCAATGGTTCTATCAGGAAGGCGCTAGTGAAATTTATCCGGACGCTTTCGAGCATTATGTAAAACCTATCCTTGAAGAGGATCGAGATGATTTTCTGCATGCTTTTTATAAACGCTTGACCTCTAAAGACAGGATGACTCGATTGGAAGCTGCCAAAGCCTGGTCAATTTGGGAAGGCGCAACCAGCAAACTGTATGCAGACTCAAATTTGGTTGAACGGTTCGGAAAGGACAAATTTGCGGAAGCCTTCGCGCGCATAGAATGCCATTATTTTGTGAATGGAGGATGGTTTAACCCGGAAGACCAGCTCCTGCGGGACATCAATAAAATTCGGCACATACCGGCCGTAATCATTCAAGGGCGGTATGATGTTGTATGTCCAGCAACTTCTGCTTGGGAGTTGCACAAAGCCTGGCCCGAAGCAGACTTTCATATTGTTCAGGATGCCGGTCATTCCATGTCTGAACCGGGAATTCGCTCAAAATTGATAGAAGCAACGGAGAAGTTTGCTACTTTGTAAAAATGTCAGAATCTTGATAAAATGGATTATGAACGTATGCTTTGATCAACAGATTGGCGTTATTTCCGTGAATTCAATCCACTGTTTTGCGTTGCTGAGTTTTTTAACTAAATTGTAACCATGGCTGGCCAATCCCGAAAGAAAACTAAAACCCTTGAAGTCATGGTTGCGGATGTAATTCGTGAGACTCCCGATACTTCAACGATAATCTTTTTTACCGGCAATGACCATCTTGATTACGCGCCGGGGCATTTTCTAACAATTGAACCCCACCAGTTTCCAGCACTCGAACGGTGGACTGCATATCTTGAGGATCAAAAGGGTAGAAGAGAACCTCCTCGGGCGTATTCTATGGCAAGTTCACCGGATGAACATCACCTTGCGATCACAGTCAAGGAAGAACGTTATGTTACCGATGTCACTAAATATCCTCCACTTTTATCCCCGATCTTGGCCTACCGCACTGTCCGGGGAACCAAAATGAAAATCACCGGATTTGCCGGTCCGTATACACTCCCGAAGGATGGGGTTCCTGAGAGTATTCTGCATATTTGTGCCGGTAGTGGAATCGTCCCAAACTGGAGTATTTTGAAGTATTGTCTTCGTAACCATCCCGATATGAAACACCGCCTCATTTATAGTAATAAAACGTGGGCAGACACTATTTTTGGCGAAGGATTACTTGATTTGCAGAGACAATTTCCTGAAAACCTAGAAATAGTATTTACCATAACCCGTGAAGACACTTTCCTGAAAAATGGCGCAACCTTACAAAAAGGTAGGATTACGAGAGATTTAATAGAAAAAACGATTGAAGAGCTTGATAACCCGATGCTGTATGTTTGCGGTCCGGCTTTGTCTAAATGGGATAAATTGTTAGCCAAAAAGAATGGAACTACCCCACCGCCTAGATTTATGGAATCTGCCTTGGGATTGTTGGAAGATCTGGGGGTAGATAAAAAAAGCATTACAAAGGAATCCTACGGTTAAACGGAAGTTTTAATTATTTCATTGTCTTAATCTTTTAACTATTTTTGGATAAAGCCCCAAAATCTTCAAAAAATAGGTTTCCATTCACTCATGAATTGTAACTGAAATTCATCTTACGTTTATTAGAAATAATCCCATTGACAAATCATTGGTTTAGGGTTTAAAATCTCAAAAACTAGGAATATGATGATCGTCAATACGCTCGTTAGTAGAAATCATTAAAATTTTGTACATTACTTGGCTTTATTTGAACCCAATAAAACATCTTTACAAAGGAACAGGAAAAAACATGAATAAAATAATAGAATCCCTAAAGAAGGGTTTCACAATGATCGAGATTATGGTTGTGGTTGTAATTGTCGCGATTTTAGCGGCGGTAGCTGTGCCTATTTATATTGATTATGTTGAAAGTGCCCGTGCGTCTGAGGCGAAATCGGTAATTGGAAGTATCACAAATGGTGCAAAGATGTATCGGCAAACGTACGGCGAATGGCCGTCAGATGTTGAAGAAATTGAAAGTGCAGGACAAATAAGTGTCGATCGAGCAACCAAACGTCAATGGATTTTCGAAATCCAAATGCCCGAACGTGTTCTTGCTACCAGCACCAGTGAAATGGAAGGTGGCGAAGGAAAGGTTGTTGAATACAATGCCGAAACGGGACAATACACAGGGTACGGAACCAAAAAACGTAATTAGAATTGTATGAACATTGATAAACTTCTATCCTACGCTCTCGAAAGCGGTGCTTCGGATTTACATTTAAGTACCGGATCTATTCCGATGGTTCGCATTAACGGAACCATGAAGCCGTTGAATCGTCCTGAAATGGAAGATTCTGATATGGAGACTATTCTTCCTCAAATCATGGACGAAGATCAAATTTCTCGGTACCGAAAAGATAAGGAAATTGATTTATCTTACAAATTAGATGGTCAGGGAAGATTCCGCGTGAATTTCTTTCACCAAATCAGCGGGCTTGCAGGAGTATTTAGAACTATTTCTGAAGTTCCGAAAGGGTTTGAAGAACTTGGATTGCCGCCTGTTTTATCGAATTTAGCAATGCTCGAAAATGGTTTGGTTTTGCTTACCGGTCCTACGGGATCGGGGAAAAGTACCACGCTTGCCGCTATGATTGATTATGTGAATCAAAATAAGTCGAAGCATATAATCACGATCGAAGATCCTGTTGAATATTTCCATAGTTCTAGCCAATGTCTCATCAATCAGAGAGAATTGGGTCTTACGACCCATAGTTTTGCAAATGCGTTGAGAGCAGCTCTTAGAGAAGACCCTGATGTGATTTTGGTTGGTGAAATGCGGGACCTTGATACGATTTCACTTGCACTCACCGCGGCGGAAACGGGACACTTGGTTTTGTCAACTCTTCATACTTCGAGTTCCGTAAAAGCAGTGGACAGAATTATTGATATTTTCCCCGCCAGCCAAAAAAGTCAAATCCGATCGATGCTTTCGGAAAGTTTGGAAGCAGTCATTTCCCAAAAATTATTACCAACCAAAGATGATAAAGGTCGAGTCCCGGCATTGGAAATTCTTATGGCGACAACGGCTATTCGGAATCTTATCCGAGAAGACCGAATTTACCAAATTCCTTCCGTGATGCAGTCCGGAGGAGTGGATGGAATGCAAACGCTTGACCAAGACCTTCAAAGACTTGTTTCTCAGGCAATTATCGAACGATCGCAAGCAGTTGCATTAGCAGATAATCCGAAACTATTTGAATCAAAAGTCCTGTAGATGAAACTGCACAATTCAAATGGATTTACGTTTATCGAAGTGTTGATTGCTGTGGTAATTGTGAGTGTGGCAGCATTTGGCTTAATGCTCGGCGCTGTACATGCAAGAGGAGAATTGCAGGCGCTTGAAATCCGCGAACGTGCGACAGAAGAATTATTAAGTTTTGTAGAAACCATGAAAGGTCGCGTTGCAGATGGACGATTAACTGGAATTGAGCGTAGTGGAGATTTAGAAGGGAAACAAGTTTTTCTTTTGGGGAACAATGAAAACCCCGATAAAATCGAAGCAAAAATTTACTACGATCCGATTTATGAAGAACCTTCAGATTCTTCCGGTGGAATGGATCGCTATAGGTTTAAAACATGGATCACATGGAAGGATTATACGTCTGCAAGAAACGATGTAAAGAAAACCCGTGTATTAGAAATGGTAATGCTGGAGTATCCGCTGTGAAGATTTCTTTCACTGAAAAATCATCTCCGGGACTTACTCTCATTGAGTTGGTTACATCTATGACGGTGATTGGCATTATGGTTGTCGGACTCTCAATGGGTGTACAAGGAATTCTTTTTCATTATCAAAACGACTCAGTCTTGTTGGAAGTTCGGCAATATGGTCAGGCTGTTATGCGGGAAATTATGTATGAAATTAATTCTTCAAGATTTATAGAAAGAGATTTTGCAAACGGATATGCACGTCTTAGTCTTTATAAGTATGATAAAAATGGGAACGAATCTACTTTGTTCATATCCGGGCATGCGCTGGATGGAATTCAATTTGATGGAAGAAATCCGGTAGGCGGAACACTCGGGTTTCCCAGAAAGGGTCGCTTTCGTGATAACCGTCAGCGGATTGTTCGGCTCGAAACATTCAAGGCAGACCAGAGGATTGAAGAACGACCAAGTCTCCAAAAATTTGCAGAAGCCACATGGGATATCGAATTGATTTTTTCAATTGAATCAGATGTAAACGATCAGAATCCGTTGAATACAAATATCCGGGTAAAGCGAACCGTATTTATGCCGAATAAATATATTTCTCTCTACGAAAAATCCAGCGAACAAGGGTAATTATGGGACATTTTCAAAAAGGTACTGCAACAATTACGGCTGTTATTTTTACCATGATTAGCCTACTGCTAACCATTGCCTATTTACGATATTCCTTGTCGGCTGCAGTCGTTGAAAAATATAGGTTTGCTGAATCGACCGCCATATTGCTTGCGGAAACAGGAATTAATAAAGAAGGGATGCCGAAATTGCCCTATTTATCCGATGAAGCTTTAGTGTTGGCAACCGAAAAAGTAAAATTCAGCGAAACGCCTGAATTTGATGGGTATTATCACGACGTTGTTTGTTCATCATATGTGAATGAATACGGGAAAACTTTCTTTTACGCTAGCGCCTGGGGAACGGTTGAATTTGAAAGTACGGAGGGGCAAACGGTAGAAATTAAACGGAAGGCCGAAGTCAACCTTGTTGCGGAAGATTTTTCAAAATTTATGTATTTCACAAATTCAGAAGAACCGGGTGGTGGTCCGCAGGTGAGTGGAACAGTTACGTTTGGTGCATCTGATTCCCTTGAAGGGATTGTTCATACTAATGGCGAAATAACAATGAGCAATTGGGGTTGCCCTGTGTTTTCGGGAAAGGTGAACGCTAGCGACGGGATTAATATGGCGAATTGTGAGGGAACATCTTTTGCGAATGCTACTTACGACGACTCCGCGGACGTTATAAGTTATCCACCAACAAATACGGTTCAATTAGTTAAAAATGCAGCAGATTACGTGTTTACAGCTGATGATTTACTTGGGCGAGGTTCCATTAAAGATTCTTTGATTATGACAGAAATTGAATTTGTAACAGGGGGATTTAAAGTTGCACAATGGGCGTATGTTGTTCCTCCGATTACCTTAGATGGCCAACCTGTTCTTTCATTTACTTGGGATGAAGATAACTCAATTGCCGAGTTAGATAATGGAAAAATAGGTTTGGAACTTCCCTTTAATGATATATCCGGATATGCCGGTGCAGATTCAGTTTTCATAAGCAGTTACGATTCTGAGGGTGAAGATGTTGATAACGTTTTGTCTGATTATGCTATTGGTGATACTATTGTTATTTCTTCTGTGGATACAAGTTATAAATATTGGGCTGCGGTCATTACCTCTAAATCAACCACAGGAGGCAATCATATCTACAAAGTAAGTTACCAAGAACAAGGCGCTTTTATTTTCGGTGGATTTGTAGATGGGGAGTCTGTTCAATTATCACACCGAACAGGATTAGAATCTGGAAGATTTAATCAATATGGTTTTTACCATAATCATAATGATAATGGTTCAATGTGTGCATCATCCGGTTTTCACCATTTTGATTTTGACCCACCAAGTAGTGGGGCTCAATATGTAATGAATTGGACGATGTTTCATAGAGACAGAGCTGTGATTTATGTGAAGAAAGGTCAAGTTCGAGTTTACGGGGAGGTGGATGGACAGTTTACGATTGTGACGGATGATAACGTTGAATACAGGCGCCACGATGATTTACAAATATGGGATAGAGTATGGGGGAATATTTGGCTGATTGATGATGTTATTTATGCCGATTCAAACCCGACTACCGGCGAGGTTGTATATGGCACATCCAATCGCTTAGGACTCGTATCCGGAGGAAATGTAATTATTGCGAATACTGCAGAAAACGGTGCAAGAAACAAAGCAAATGGTGCGGATATCATTGTCAATGCAGGCATTATTGCTATGCATGATTCTTTCGTAGCACATTATTGGCAGAATTCAGTTACCGGTGATGCGGAAAATGGTTGGAACCCTTTTACAAATGCGCCATATTATGCTTCAAATCCTACAAATTCTAGAGCAGATGGACGCGGTACTTTTAGGAATCCAAATTCAATTTTGCAACAGGATACAGGAAATGATTTGCGTGGTACGGTAAAATTGTGGGGGTCGATTACTCAAAATTTGCGTGGATATTTGAAAAGGAATCCATACGGTCCTTATGGTAATTACAAAATTGAATATGAAAAGAGTTATCATTACGATTATAATTTCAGCGATTTTTATGCGCCTCCCAATTTTCCCAATACAACGGGTGCTGACGGTGGTTTAAAATTAATTCTGAAAAGTTACAACGAAGTTCAAACTCGGAACGGAGGATCTGAAGGATGATTCTTGGATTGGATGTAGGAAGGCAGGTTATCAAAACTGTTACTGTGGAAAAACAGCGATCCGGAGGATATAAACTTCTCCATGTAGCTCAACGGCTTATTCCGGAACAGCATAAAGCGTATGACCCGGAAGCTGTAAGTCGTCCCATTGTTGTGATGGCAATAAAAGAAATCCTGAAACAGCAAAAAATAAATCCGAAACGTGTGCGAAATCTTGTAAGCAATATCAACGGCACCAATGTCAGTGTTCGTCAAATCATGACAATGGATATGGCGACGGAAGAATTGCAATCAGCGCTCACTTTTGAGGCAAGAAAGCATATTCCGATGGATGGCACAGATGCGGTCATTGATTTTCAAATCTTCGGCCAAAATCCCAATGAAGTGGATAAAATTGATGTTGGTATGGTCGCTTGTACGAAGCGCGTTTTGAATGGACATTTGGATTTATTAAAAGAATCCGGGTTTAAACCGGGAATCGTTGATACAGATCCCATTGCACTTTCTAATGCGTTTGTGTTACACCACGATTTCCCTGAAGAGGGTGTGATTGTGTTATTAGACATCGGTGCTGTATCCAGTTCCTTGGTGGTTTGGGGACAAAAAGACCAATTTTTTACACGAGACATTCCGGTAGGTGGACACTTGTTTGTAAAAGGATTATCAGATGTACGAAAAATGGATTATATAACGGCGCAAGATGAATTGTACAAAGATGGCGTGAATGCTTTTCAAGAAACAAACGGTACGCAGGAAATCGGTCTAGCCGAAACTCAGCGAACGGTTTTTGATAATTTAGTTGAGGATGTTCGAAGGTCACTTCGGTATTACGCTAAAACAACCAACCAAAGTTTCTTTCAAAAGATTTACCTTACAGGTGGCTGTGCAGGTACTCCCGGTCTTTGTGATTTTATTCAAAGTAATTTGAATATTGATGTAGAAATATTTAATCCGTTCGCAACTCTAGATGGAACGGATGGGTTGGATATTTCTAATCCCGGCCAATACGGTGTAGCCGTTGGGCTTGCCATTCGCGGAGGGGTGGAAGCGTGAAAAAATTTATCACAATTAACCTGAATCAATCCGAAACAAAGGAAGCACGGATTGAAATCTGGCGTGATCGCGTTAGATGGGGAATTTTTGGAATGATCATTTTGTTTTTACTGGGTGCAAACATCGGGGTGTGGATGATTGGGCAGGGATATCGCACACTAATTGAACAAAAACAATCTGAAATAACTCAAGTTAAAGAAGACATAAATAATCTTCGGAAAAAAGGAAAAAACCTATCTAAAGATGACATCATTTCCTTGGCAGATTTAGAGGGTAACAGATATCTGTGGGCGCGCTATCTTGAATTGCTGGGTGAAATGACTCCCGAAGATATGGCTTTGACAGGGCTAAAATACCGTAATAAGAAAATGATTATTGAAGGGATTGGTGTTATTTATCAAGATGAGGAACAAAAATTTGAAATTGTGTACAATTTTATAAATACACTGAAACAAAATCGCGATTTTTCGGATAATTTTAGCAGAATCAAATTTGATCAAGGTTCGCGAAAAAAAGTTCGCGGGCAGGACATTTATGAGTTTAGAATTGAAGCAACGCTGAAGCCTGGCGGAAGGACACTGAAGTCATCATGAAACAACGAAATACAATGTTATTCTTTGTGCTAATCGGGTTATCGGCTGTTTTTTGGCTTAACCTGAAATTTTCAATTTCTGATCATCCTGTAACAATGCTGGATTTGGAAGATGAACAGGAAGAATTAAATGAGCAGCTGATTAGTGCACAAATTTTAGCCAGTAAGCTAGATAGAGTCTATACCCTGTTTGATGAAAATTTAGCGATAGGAATTGCAGACTCAATTGCGGAAGATGCATCTATGCCCTTCTTACAGAATTTGACTGAAATGATGAATGATTTAGGTGTAACTCTGATGAATATCAAACCCAAACCGCGTGAAAAAAGAGAAAACTATTTCAGTGCTCCATACGAATTACTGTTAAAATGTAATTTTGATCAGTTGGGAAAATTTGTTGCTGAAATTGAACGATCACCGAGATTAATTACAATTGATGAATTTCTAGTAAAAAATGGGATTGAACGTGTGAAAACAACAACCTCAGAAGCAGATTTAAAAGAGCAAATTGTTGAGCTTCATCTATCCACTTTAACTTTGGTTAAATCTAAAGGATCATCGTCATGAGTAGAGAAAGAACCGTTTGGGCTTTACTGCTGATCTTGAGTACCCTTTCAATCGGGATAATGGCGTACAAAGTGGCCCCGCTCAATACCAAATGGTCCGGGGCAAAAGAAAGAGCAGAACAGATTCAGTTCGGTACAGATGAGGAACTTGAAAAAGTGATTGAATTTTTAGAAACAAGACTATTAAATCGCAGTCAATACCAGTTTGCCTTGGATGAAGAACCGATGCGTCTTACCAATGTATTGTACCTCACAGACGCATACGGTCGTCCCATGCGATATCGAAAAACTGGGAAACTTCGTGTTACAGCAATCATCGATGGATCTACCCAAAGAGCCATTGTTAATTATCGTGATAGGAATTTTGTAGTGACTGTAGGCGACTCTGTTGCCAAGGGTGAAGTAGTATGGATTGATGCCGAAGAAGTGGTTATTATTTCAGAGAATAAAGAAATCCATTATAGGGTATCTGGACTAAGTGTAGAAGAGGATGTATCCTCAAAAAACGGACAGAGGAGAGAATATTGATATGAAACGGCTGATTGCAATCATGTGTATCGGGATACTGGGTTCCATATTACCCGCACAGAAAAATACAGAGAAAAATATTGGAACTGTTTCTGCAAAGGAGGCTATGGAACCGACACTGGTAACCATTCATGCCGAAGATGCATTTTTACCGAGTATTCTTGCTATTCTTGCCAGCGAAAGCGGATATAATATCGTTACAGATCCCAATGTGAACCGGCAGGATAAAATTACAATTCATCTTGATGCTGTCCCTATTGAACAGGCAATAAATCTTGTAGTTCGAGCTGTGGGCTTGAGTTATGAAGTTGTCGGAAATTCTTTTTTGATTGCAGAACCAAAAAAATTAGCCGAAGAGGTTGGTATTACATCTCATGTGGTGGAATTAAAGTATTCCGATGCGCTTGAAGTCAAAGAATTATTGAAAGATTTGACAGAACAAATTCAAGTGGATGTTTCCGGGAATAAATTATTGGTGAATGCATCGCCGAAAAAAATCGCTGAAATTGAAGAAGTGATTCGCGAAATTGATATTCCGGCAATTCAGATTATGCTAGAAACCAGGTTGATTGAAGTAGCAATGGACGAGGAACAGAAAAACGGAATTGATTGGTCAAGACTCGCGAAATATACCACAATCCTTGCTGAAAGCGGCACACCTCCACACGGCGTAACCGGGGCCGGAAGCATCATTCCTGGATTGGGCCAAACCCCAAACGATGCCGGTACGGGAGTTGTGGAAGAATACGGCGATATGCCTTTTGAACAACTTCCAGCTGATATGCCATTCAACCGCCTCTACTACACCGATGCCAATGACCAAAGTATTCTGCCCACAAAATTCAGCCGCCAATTAACGGCATTTGATGTGACCCTTGATTTATTAATGAAAGAGAACAAAGCAGAAGTATTGGCAAATTCAAAATTGGTTACGCTTAACGGGAGAGAAGCCTATATAAAAATGATTGACATTGTACCGTATATTTTAAGTTCGGGCGGTGTGGGCGGACAGGTTCAGGTTCAGCGTGAGGAAGTTGGAATAAAACTGACGATTAAACCCAAAATAAACACAGATGGATACATTACAGTAAAGGTAGAACCTGAGGTTTCGTCTATTTTTGAATTTATTGGACCGGACAACAACATCCCGCGGGTTAAAAGCAGGCTTTCTTCAACCACAATTCGGGTGCGAGATGGAGAATCTATCATTATTGGTGGACTGATTAGTAAAGATAAAACAGTTACGGAATATAAAGTCCCTTACTTAAATAAAATCCCGCTGCTGGGTAAAAAGCTGTTTACCAGTTCTTCTATGACAGACAGAACAACCGACCTTATTATTCAAATAACTCCAACGGTTGTTAAAGATAACTATACAGGAATACTAAAGCGCCAAGACATGATTGAACTTGAAGAAACTGTTATTCAATTGAAAGAAATAGATTCAGATGAAGCTGAAACTGAATCGCAAGAAGAGGAAAAATCTAATGAAGAATAATTATAAAATTCTCACTCCATTGTTGTCAGGATTTTTACTATTTGTTACGTGCGATGAACAAAATCCTGTGGATTCGAGTGGAAGCGGATCCGGCGCAGAAGGGGCAAAATATACGCTTACACTTTCTATGCAACCCATGGCAACCGATTCCCTAGGGAATTTTGTAAGTGTTGGGGAAGATTTTGCCGGAACTCAAGCAAGTTCTCCGTTCACGTATTTAACTGCTGCGCTAACAGATACTGCAGGTTTGGCTGTGTCGGAAAAACTTATCAGTTTCAAAGCAGAAGTTGGTGGATCTGAATTTGGTAGTTTTGATTTATCTTCTGATTATACCAATGCTACAGGAATTGTAAATGTCAAATTTTATGATGGAAGTAGTAGTGCATATGATAATTCAGCAACCCAGGTTTATGAAGGTGTGAAAGTGACAGCATCCTTTATTGCAACAGAAGGTAGCACGGATGATATTGTTACAGCTTCATCACAATTTAGCGTATTTGATACATCTGCAGTTACCTTATGGCCATACAGTTTACTCTTTAACTCAGATAAAGAATCTATTAATCTTGGGGGAGACGCTAAAGCGACGTTGGAAGCGAAAGTTTTAGCCAAGAGAAACAATACGCCGGTTCAGGGCGCTGATATCTTCTTTTATTCCAAGGATGATAAAGGACTTTTTGCAGATAACTATAAAGCAACAGACTCGTCCGGAACGGCTTCCACAACATTCGAAGATACAGGGAATCCTGAAGAAGTTGGAGTCATTACATTAAGAGTTGCATTTGATCACCCCAATTTTGGAACAGTTTGGGATTCAATCAGCATTACCATTGTCGATACAACGTATAGTGGAGTGCCTGCATATATTGAAATCCCGCCTGTGAATCCAGGTGAATTAATTATTGTTGGTGGGGGTGGAATTGAATCAACCAATTTGAAGGCAAATGTTTATGATGAAAATGGTATTTTAGTAAATGAGCCAACTTTGGTTACTTTTACACTTGGCCCGAATATACCTGAAGGTGCGAACCTTAATAACGCAGGAACAACCGATACAGCTTATACTATTAATGGAGTTGCTACTGTATCTTTAAACAGCGGGACCGGCCCCGGCCCTGTTCGGGTCACAGCAACGGTTTCTTATGACACTTCTTTTATTTCATCAAATGCTGTTCCGGTTATTATCGCTACCGGCCCTGCAATGAGTATTTTTCCGGATTATGATTTAAATGATGTTACACCAATTGGCGCTGGCTTTTATGAAATGCAGGTTGCTGCAATGGTGTATGATCTGTGGAACAACCCTGTAGCGGATAGCACCTATGTGTATTGGTCCATGGCTATTTCCGGCGAAGACCTTGATGGAGTTCTTGCAGCACAAATTGAAGGTGTAAGTTTTACAGGAAATATGAATAAAGATGAAAATGCGTTCCCGGGAATGGCGTTCTCAACAATTATTTTCCCAAGCGGAGATATGCTTAGCAATGCGGTGGTTACCTCATTGTGTTTTGGTGGGGATTTAAATAATGATGGTGTGTATGGAGATACTGTTATGGCCAGCGTTGACGATGGTGTAGTGTTGCCGTTTTATGAAGGTTCGAATGGATCGCTGACCATATTCGTGAGCGCAACGTATTTTGATTTTACTGTAAGTGGTACCCCTGCAACTATCACTGCGACCGCAAGATTGTTAGATCATTATGCAAATCCGATTAAAGATGCGAGAATTTTATTTTCAGCATCAGCGGCAACTTCATACTCTGAATATGGGGAAACGCATTCAGATGATGGGTGGGGCCCAACAAGCACAGGTGGCGGCGATGGCTGTTTTAGTTGGTTTGATGTAAATGAAAATTCGTGGCCAGATACAGGTGAAACATGGACAGAAACGTACACCGATTCGGATGGAAATGGTTTCTGGACTGGTTACCCCCATATTGTACAATGTGGAAATCCAATTGTGCGTACCGATGCAGATGGATATACTAGTGTTGTCATTACTTACGATCAATCTATTTGCACACCGATTCCAAATAGCGATCCACAGCAGTACGAAGATTATACTTCATCAGTTACTGCCACTTTATTAGATCCTGTTGGAATTACCACAGAAACGCCCGCTCAAATTGAATTCCTTCGATCTTGGGCCGGCAAATCCAAGCCGAATTCAGAAACATTAGGGTCGAAATAAACAATGACAACTGAATTTAATCCGCAATTTAAAAAGATTGGTGAAATCCTCATCCATGAGAGGAAAATATCTGAAGCTGATCTAGAAAAAACGTTGTCATCTCAAAGAAACAGTAATGACAAATTGGGGACTTTATTAATAAAAGCCGGATATATCACAGAAGATGAATTGATACAAGTGTACTCCATGCAATTGGGTTATAAATCAGTATCGGAAGATGAATTATTCAAAGCAGATCCGGAAGCAGTAAGATTGATCCCCGAAGATTTTGCAATACAAAATCGCATGCTTGCTATCCGAAAAAATGAGAGTTCTTTGGTAGTCGCCATGGAAGACCCCGAAAACTTGATTGGCATTGATGCCCTAAAGCGCCATACAGACTTAAACCCGGAAATATACGTTGCCCCGCCATCTGCCCTTGCGAAAGCTTTGAAAGAAATTTATGGAAAAATTCAAAAATCGGGCGAGGTAGAAGAAGCGATTGAAGGAATCAGAGTTATTTCTGGAGATGAAGATCATCAGGAAGAAGTTGACCTTTCTCCGGATAAAGCATCTAGCGAAGATGCACCTATTGTCAGATTAGTAAACCTGATTATACAGGAAGCGATCAAAGAACGTGCCACAGATATTCATATTGAACCTCAACAAAATTCCGTTGAAGTCAGGATTCGAATTGACGGTGTGTTACAAATGATTATGACTCCGCCAAAATCTTCGCTCAGTGGATTGGTTACGCGAATAAAAATTCTTTCGAAGCTCAATATAGCTGAACGGCGTTTATCTCAAGATGGACGGTTCGGAATTAAAACATCGTCTAAAGATATTGATGTTCGCGTGTCTATTCTCCCAACTGTGCATGGAGAGAAGGTAGTTATGCGTCTTCTAGACAAGTCCGGATTTGATTTTAACCTAAGTAGTTTAGGATTTGATAAGGATATGTACCACATTTTCAGAAAAGTGATCGCCCAGCCGTATGGAATGGTTATGGTTTCCGGGCCAACCGGTAGCGGAAAATCAACATCGCTCTACGCATCTTTGAAGGAAATCAAAAATGTGAATACTAACATTACAACGGTTGAAGATCCGGTTGAATATCAATTAGATGGAATTAATCAAGTTCAGGTTAATGATAATATCGGTCTTACGTTTGCTTCTACACTACGATCTATCCTTCGTCAAGATCCTGATATTTTGCTGATTGGTGAAATTCGAGATGCAGAAACAGCCGATATTGCAGTAAAATTTTCACTTACAGGACATTTAGTTTTTTCAACAGTTCACGCAAACGACGCCGCTTCAACAATAACTCGACTATTGGATATTGGATTAAAACCCTTTTTGGTTGGTTCTTGCGTGAATCTTGTGATGGCTCAGAGATTGGTCAGGCGTATATGTGAAAATTGTAAAGAAGAATACATACCGGATAAAGAAACCTTGGATCTGCTTGGCAAGGATGTGGAAGCCCTGAAAGGAAAAAAGTTTATCCATGGAAAAGGCTGTAATCACTGTAGAGATACCGGGTACCTTGGACGGATTGGAATTTTTGAATTAATTGCGATGTCGAGAGACTTAAGGCAAATGGTTTTTGAGAATGCGAGTGAAGATGATATTCGAGCGAAAGCAATTGAAGAAGGAATGGTATCACTGCGCGACAGCGGTATTCGAAAAGTTGGGGATGGAATTACCACAGTGGAAGAAGTATTGAGGTCAACAGTAGCGGATTCCTAATGCCTACATTTGCATATCTCATCAAAGATCCTGAGGGAAACCGACAAGAGGGAGAAATCAGAGCTGACTCAATTGATAAAGCAACGCAAAAATTATCCTCTAATAGTCAAATGGTTATCAGTCTCAAAGAGCAAGATACATCATGGGATTTTCTTGGCCCGTTTCTGGATGAAATAAATTTATCAATCGAGCGGATTAAAAATCGTGTTCCGCTAAGCAATCTCGTTTTTTTCACTCGCCAGCTTTCTACCATGTTTTCTGCGGGTCTCACATTAGAGCGTGCTATTCATGGCCTTGCAGCTGAAGAAAAACACTCGAAATTAAAACAGGTGCTCACTAATGTAGCCGAAAACATCCGAAAGGGACTTTCTCTTTCAGAAGCACTTGCCCGTCATCCGGGAGTATTCACAAACCTCTACGTTGCACTTACTAAAGCAGGAGAAGTTAGTGGAAACTTAAACGAAATTTTGGATGACCTTGCCACCTATCTTGAAAATTTGGATGATACACGGCGAAAGGTGCGATCGGCTATGACCTACCCAATTTTTATGGTTTTGTTTTTAGGTGCGATGATGTCAGCGATGTTTTTGTGGATTATTCCAATGTTTTCGGGAGTCTACGCACAACTCGGAGCCAACTTACCTCCGGCAACACAAACACTTGTCGGAATGAGTGAGTGGATGAGTGGGCACTTCGGCCAGATTATCTTTATGACCTTTTTTATATTAACGTCAATTTGGTTGGTTTCAAAAACACAGCAAGGTGGGTTCGTTGTGGATTCTATTAAAAGACGAACTCCTATTTTTGGAAATTTGCTTGATCAGTCTATTTTGAATAAATTTTCTAAAACACTCGGAATTTTACTCGGGGCCGGTGTACCTGTTATCGAATCAATGAATCTTATGCAAAAGATTGTTGGCAATCGTGTGTATGAGCGTGCCATCCAGGATGCGACAAATTTTATTCGAGATGGATTTAACATTAGTACAGCGCTCCGGCGGACAGAAATATTTCCCGCTATTCTTCTTCAATTGGCTTCAACGGGTGAAGAAACGGGAGAATTGGACTCACTTCTCGGGAGGGCGTCAGATTATTATTTTAAACAAGTGGATGCTTTGGTAGAACGCATGACTACGCTTATAGAACCTTTATTAATTTTAATGGTTGGCGTTGTGATCGCGGTCATGGTTATTGTTACCTATCTACCCGTATTTTACCTCGGCGCTGCACTTCAATCGGGACTGTAATCATGATAAATAAAAATAAACTCATTCCAATCTTTAGCCTTTGTATTTCCCTTGGGCTTCTATCCGCACGGTCTGGTTCAGGTTCTGTCGCCGTAAAAACCAATGCAGAATTTTCTGTAAATCGGTCAGAATTAGGGAATGTCCTTACCTTTAATTTGCCTGATTATGCTATTCAGGAATTAACTCATTTAGGATCCCAATTTCATCAAATAGCGGTGGATGGATCTGGATCTATCGCCACTACAGAAGAACCTGATTTTCCGTCATTCACAACTTTCTATGCAATTAACCCCGAAAAAGAATACCATGTTACCGTAGATATTCTTGATTCTGAATTTCATTCAGGTGTGAATATGATTCCAAAAGGTACGTGGGAAGATTCTGATTTGGATCCGGTGATTCCCTTGGTTAAAAAATCTTCAGTTTATTTGTCATCACAATCGTATCCTGAAAAAATGGCAGTTATTTCTGAAAAAATGGTAATGAGAGATGTTCATTTTGTTTCTGTAACTGTGACTCCATTTCAATATAATCCGGTAACGCAAGAACTTGAAGTAGTAACATCTGCACGGGTTGAATTAACGGAAACAGGAAATACGAATGTTAATATGGAGGGAATCAGGAAACCATCTCGCGCGTTTGAAAATTTATACAATTCTTTTATTGTCAATTATGAGCGTAGATCCATGGATTACCAAAAACCGTCGATTTTATATATTTTATCAAATAATTCTTCGTCATATCAATCTATTTTAGATGTCTTATTGGATTGGCGCAAAGAACAGGGCTACGTTGTAAATACGGCCAACATAGCGGATATTGGTTCGTCCACAGGTTTAATAAAAAATTATATTTCCACTGCTTATACTAATTGGACAAACCCTCCGGAATTTGTTGTATTGGTTGGCGATGCAGGCGGTTCTTACAACGTTCCTACTTATTTTGAATCGTGGAGTGGATACTCCGGAGAAGGTGACCATCCCTATACTACATTAGAAGGGAATGATCAATTGTCGGATGTTTTGATTGGTCGGCTATCTTTTTCTGGAACGACGGAACTGGCAACTATTGTCAATAAAATTATTAACTACGAAAAAACACCATATATGGGAGAAAACTGGCTTTCAAGAGCAAGTCTTGTCGGTGATACAAATCCATCTGGAATATCTACAATCACGACGAATGAATATATTCACGAAGTTTTAGACAGGAATGGATTTGAAGATGTTCGAACTATATATAGTGGAGATTTTGATGCGCAAATGGTGAGCGACATTAATGATGGGGTTGCCTTTACAAATTATCGTGGTTATATAGGTATGAGTAATTTCGGCGTAAATGACATCAATGGATTGAATAACGGATTTATGCTACCTTTTGCAACATTTATTACGTGCGGTACTGGGTCGTTCTCAGGTTCAGGTTCCACTGTTATTGAAGCTATGATTCGCGCTGGTACACCGAGCCAACCCAAAGGAGGAGTTGCTGCTATTGGTACTGCGACCATTTATACGCATACCATGTTTAATAATGTGATGGATATGGGTTTTTATTCGGGGATTTTTATTGATCATATTCATTCTGCCGGCGGTGCGCTCATGGCAGGGAAATTAAATCTTTGGAAACAATACCCATCAAACCCATCTGATTTTACCAATATCTTTTCCCATTGGAATAATTTAATGGGAGATCCTTCCTTAAGGCTATGGACAGGAACCCCCAAATCCATGGATGTAACATTGAAGACATCCATAAAAGTCGGCACAAACTTTTATGATATACTTGTTGAAGATGATGTTCATAATCCAATTCAAGATGCAAGAGTGGTGATATACCGCGCAAATCAATTGCAGGAAATCCAATATTCCAATGAAAATGGACTGGTCACTATTCCATTAGGTGCTATTACAGCTGGTGAGGTTACCGTTACGGCTCTCAAAGACGGATTTATTCCTTTTCAGACGGATATTCTTGTTGAAGATCCTCCCGTAAATATCAATGTGGATTTGAATGATGTGATTATCACGGATAATGGGTCGGGCGCATCGATTGGGAATGGGAATGGATTGCTCAATGGCGGAGAGAGCATCGAACTATCTATCCCCTTATCAAACCTTAATTCATCTGATGCAACCGGAGTGTATGGATTATTATCATCAGCAAATCCACGGGTTACCCTATCAATTGATAGTGTGTTTTATGGGAACATATCCGGTTCGGGTGGACCATTTCCATCTGACCCATTTGTATTTCACCTTTCCGCTAATGTAAGGGAAGAAGAAAACCTTCAAATTCGGTTATTAATGGTGGATGATAACAACCGGGAATGGGAAACTGACTTACAATTGACTTCAACTGCGAGTGAAGTTGTTTTTAGTAATATGAATATATCAGATAATAATGATGGTATTTTAAATCCGGGTGAAACAGTAAACTTAAATGTAGTACTAAAAAATAGTGGATCTTCTACAGCCTTCAATGTTTTTGGCGTTTTAAGTACAAATTCATCGCTACTTACCGTAGAAGATGGAATTGGTTCATGGGGATCCATGAGCCCCTCAAACGCGAATGTAATGAATACAGATGGTTTTAGTGTTTCGGCAAATCCCTCCGCAATTCCGGGATCCATTGTAAATCTGGAATTAACTTTAACCATTGGCGGCGGACAGCAATCTACAATCATGTTTCCGGTTCAGATTGGAGAGGCAGAAGTAACCGACCCATTGGGACCGGATGAACACGGATATTATATTTATGATAGTGGCGATTGGCTTTACGCAAATGCACCCACATTTGATTGGATTGAAATTGATTCCCGTTATGGAGGGGAGGGGACAACTGTTTCACTTAGTGACGGCGGGGATAATCAAGATGATGTCCAAGTGTTGACTTTGCCATTTATGTTTCGAATGTATGGGCAATCGTATAATCAAATATCTGTTTGTAGCAATGGATGGATTTCTATGGGTACCACCACATTAAATTCATTTCGTAATTATCGTCTTCCCGGAACGGGGGGTCCATCTCCGATGATTGCCGCATTTTGGGACGATCTTGTACAAACAAACAGCGGGCGTATTTACAAATGGCATGACGCTATAAATCACCGATATATAGTTCAATGGTCTTCTGTAAGGACGTTTGATAAAAATGATACAGAAACATTTCAGGTTATTCTTAAAGATCCAACATATTACTACACACCCACTGGCGACGGTGAAATTATTATTCAATACAAAGTTTTTAATAATACATCTTCCGGTCAATATTCTTGGAATCAGGTTCATGGCAATTACGTTACCATTGGAATTGAAGATCAAACAGGAACGGTTGGACTTGAATACACCTTTGACAATCAATATCCTGTGACGGCCATGCCGTTGGAGGATTCTACGGCCATTTTAATTACCACACGCGGTTCAGATATTTTGTCCAAAGGTGATATCAACTTCGATAAAAAAATTGATCTTTTTGATTTATTAGCTCTCATTGATTATATCCAATCTGATCAAAACGGGTCCATAAATCCTTATCTTGCTGATATTAACGGTGATGGAAATGTAAATTATATTGATATGATTAGTCTCATCAAAGAAGTGATGAATTACTGATCGTATGAACTTGATCTGATAACCATCAGTAATCTATCATGTTTTCCCCATTGATCATTTTATCTATTATAACGCTTACTTTGATAATGATCGGGGGGGTCGAATATTTTCGCCACAAACAGGTCTTGGGGCTACTTCCACTTAGAATTCACATCAATGGAACACGAGGGAAATCAAGTGTAACGCGCCTTGTTGCTGCCGGGCTTCGGGCAGGTGGGTTAAAAACATACGCCAAAACTACCGGCACTGCCCCAAGAGTTATTGATCCCAAAGGAAGGGACAGGATTATTCATCGGTTAAGATCACCATCTATCGGAGAACAAGTTCGTTTGTTAAAGTATTTCGCCCAAGATAAACCTGATGCTGTGGTGCTTGAATGCATGGCTGTCCAACCGCAATACCAGTGGATTTCCGAACAAGAAATGGTTCGCTCACATATTGGCGTTATTACAAACGTTCGCCCGGACCATGTGGACGAAATGGGACAAACACTTTCTGATATTGCATCTTCTTTGAGCAATACAATTCCAAGACAAGGAGTATTTATTTCAGGAGAAGAATCTGTAATAACCATATTTGACGAAGTAGCACAGAAAAGGCAAACAAGGGTAGTTAAAGTGAACGAATCTGAAATTGGTGACGATATTTTGGACCAATTTTCTTATATGGAACACCCTCAAAATATCGCGTTGGCTTTGGCAGTTTGTGAACAGGCAGGCATCGAACGAACCATTGCGCTTGATGGTATGGTAAATGTTAGCCCGGATTTAGGTGCATTGGTTGCATGGAAATTGGATTTTTCAGATAGATCTGTTTCCTTTATCAATGGAATGGCTGCCAACGATCCTGTGTCAACTCTAACAATATGGAACTACATTTCCGGACGGTTTTCATGGAATGGTGAATCCTGTGTATTCCTGAACACTCGAGAGGATCGTAGAACAAGATCCCGCCAATTATTGAGTTTGGTTATGGAAGAAATCAAACCGGATTACTTTATCATTCGTGGCGAAAACCTTGAAAAAATGGTGAGTCATCTGAAGCATTATTCACCGAATACACATGTAATCATGATTCATTCTCAAGACACGGTCAAAGCTGTCTCAAACGCATTTTCTAATCTTTCCGATGATTCTCTGATTTACGCTATGGGAAATCAAGTGGGCTTTGGGCAGGAATTGGTTGACCATATTAAAATATATCGACATCATGGTTGAAATAACTATCGGGCTTGGAATCGTTTTAAGTTTGATTTTATCTGAGACACTCGGTGTTACAGCAGGTGGAATTATTGTCCCAGGCTATATCGCGCTGAATTTGCACCAGCCGCTTCAGGTAATTATAACTTTATTGGCTGCGGCACTGGTGTTGGGCATCATTCGCGGTTTGGGAAGATTTATGTTTATCTATGGAAAGCGACGCCTTGTTTTAGCGCTTATCCTCGGATTTATGGTAGGATATGCTTCTCGTAATTATTTCTTTTCTCCGTTAGAAGATGTTTCTCTTGCTGTAATAGGGAATATCATTCCCGGCCTTATCGCAAGTTGGATGGATCGACAAGGAGTTATCCGAACTGTTTCAGTCATTTTAGTTACAGCCGTTTTGGTAAAACTGATAGTAATGCTTTTTTCAGGCGGAGTTCTGAATGCCTAATCCATCTAAATCCGGAATGTTTCGCCCAATCATCCAAATGACACGAACATTGACTATAATGGCCGGAATAAGTGTCTTATGTTTTTGGTTTGCCTTCAATGCAAGAGTAGAAAAAGTGTCAGATAATTTTGATAGTAAAGTTCAAGCAGCCACCCGTATGCAGGAGGCAATGAATATCTTAAAGTTATTTCGGATGGAAAAGGGTGTATTTGTTGACATCGAAAATGATCCGAATGAAACCGGACTTGTAGGAGCTCAATTTAGTTTGATAACCACTGACGAAGGCGACCTTGATGCAAAGCTTACAACGCTTGATCCTAATTTTGCGGCGGCAATGATTGAATTATTATCCCGTGCCGGATTAACAACAGACGATACAGTGGCAGTTTTATTAACGGGGTCTATGCCCGGCGCCAACATGGCAGTTTTGATTGCGGCAGAAACCTTGGGAATTAACACGGTAGCAATAACCTCATTAGGAGCATCTCAGTGGGGTGCAAATTATCCCGATTTCACATGGCTGGATATGGAAGCAATTCTCATTGAAAAAGGAATGTTAAAAAACCGTTCTATTGCAGCTTCCATTGGCGGCAGGAATGATCTCGGTCGGTTACTGAGTCCCAGAGGACGAAATCTAATTATTCAAAATATTGAAAAACATTCATTGCCACTTATTCGGGCAACGAGTTTGTCGGCCAATATCGATATGAGGATGGAAACACTTTTCAAATATGGTCCGAGCCGGGGATATGATTTAATGATAAATGTTGGAGGTGGCGTTGCGAGCTTGGGAACATCATTTAATTTAAAGCTTTTGAATCCGGGGTTAGTGACGCGTGCGAACATTGAACCAATCAGCCGACCAGACGGAATCGAAGGTGTAATGGTTCGATTCCTAAAATCTGGCGTGAATGCGCTTCATATATTAAATATTTCAGCATTGACAGACATGCTTCAAATGCCTTACGCTCCAATACCCAATCCTGAAATCGGGAAAGGTCCATTATATGCAATTGAACAATTTAATTTGACGATTACTTTTCTATGTTTTCTAATTGTTGCCGGAATGGTATTTGCAGTTGGACACCATAGCCACAATCAAATATCCCAACGGATGAAAGAACATGAACCTGACAGCGTATTGTAAATTACTTCTTTTCTGCATTTTCTTCGGATCATTGGATGTCCTTTCTGCTGAACTATTGAAACCAGTCGAAGGGGGAGAAGAAAAAGAAATTTTAATTGTTAGCGGAAATCGGAGATTGTATTATGTCGTTCGCTCTAAAGAATTGATGTACGAAGTTAGCGGACCGGTGAGATTAAAATTCATCACTCGCTTTCCTGCGATGCAACCAGGGAAAAGAACCCGCCATGCGTTTAAATATGATCTATTAATTGATGAAGCAGACACCATACATGTGAACCATAAATATCTCCGACAAAAAGGAATTCGATCCATTCAACATCCGAATCATCATTATACACATTCAGGGCATTATACAATCAATATCCCTGAAGGACGTCATTGGGTCAGAGTTTTGGTCCCTGAAAATCAAGATTATCCTGTTTTGATGCGAGCGGTTGCAAAAACATTTGAACTACCAAAAGGTGCGAAAAAAATTCTGACACCAATGGTTCACCAACTCAGCAAAATTGTTCAAGTTGGTAGTAAGGAAATTGAGTATTTTGAGCTTAAATATGGTGCACCTCTTCAAGTTGCAGTTAAAGGTCCAAAAATACTTAGGGTGACTAGCAGACTATTATTTGAAAATTGGATGGGAGATGAAGAAGCTTACCGGCTTCAGTTGAAAGAGGGTAAAGACATTTTTGGAACATATTATTTTAGTACGGATCGATCAGATAAATCATCGCTGAAATCGAATGATGAAATTGTTCCAGGAAAATGGCGTACTTGTGAAATCAAACTTTCGGAAGGAGACCATATTATAACGGTCAAGGTATTAGAAAAAGACAAAACAGTATTATTGAGATTTTTGGAATTCAATTGATGCGTTTTAATTATATCGGAATTATTTTTCTCGGTTTGGGATATCCTCAAGCACAAGCAACCATTTTAAACACACCGATATATTTCAACATCAAATTGACCAATGGATATGATTCCAATGTACTTCGTTTTTCTAGTGGAGAACAAGAATCTGCTGCGGTCGAACCGGACTTAATGGGTGGAATGTCCACATTTGATTCCCACTATTTACGTGGCGAATTGCTTGGAAAATCTATTTTCAATTTTAGCAGGAAACGCAATATAACTTTTTCGGGGAGAGCAGCATTAATCCGATATTCTCACAGTCAGGAAAAACAATACACAAGTGGAAAAATAGAATTGAAGTACAGTTGGGGGCCGTATAGATCTTTTAAATATTCTATCCGTGATTTGTCTGATTATTATTTGCGGGACTATGTGAATAAAGATGTGACGAATACTCAATTTATCGCCTGCATGTTTTCCGATAGAGATCAACAAATTGCTTTATCATATCCAATTGTTCGTCGAACTTGGATTTCACTTGCTGGCGGATACTTGCAGCGATATTTTAATGGTGATTTTTCTGAATTTGATTTGGACATCCTATATCAGAAAGGTCGAATTTCATGGAAAACTCCATGGAATTTGACGATGAGTATAGAAGGGGAAATTGGAAAAGCAGATAATATCACTTTTGGAGAAACCGCCCGCGCGAGCGATTTGGATAGATCTTATCAATATTCCCAATTCTATTTTCCTCTTAAATCATCTACTTCCCTTTGGTTATTGGACGAATTAGGAGGCGCTTTTCGACAGGAAATTCGTCAATATGCTGCTGAATCATTAGATGATCCACTTCACAGCGGAAGGGCGCACACCGATCGTAAATTAGATATATGGATGAAAAAAAATATCTCAGAATCGTTATCTGTTAAACTCATGGTAAGAAACCGCGAAAGAATTACACACTCCAATTATAGTTGGGTCCAAAAATTAAAGTCTTTCAGACAAGTTCAGGTGTGGGTTGAAATTGGATGGAGGTCGGTGTATGACAAATATTAAACATTTCAAAATACTTGGTATTTTGGCAGTTTTCATGCTGCAGTCTTGTATGGAACCAGACTTAGACTCTGTTTGGGATATTGAGAGAATTACAACATTGAATACCATTGGATATTGCCGATCAGCGGTTGTGGTGAATGACACCGCTTATGTTGCTGCCGGTCAGAACGGATTTCAAATTTGGGATATGTCCGCTTTTATAAATATGGGGACCGATCCAACTCTTGTTGCAGCTATGGATTCTTATGCTACAGAACAGGATTTTGATGATATTACACAAGTAGAATATTCTCAAACTCACAGAGTTGTTTTTGCAGTTGAAAGCAACTCTCTTGTAAATATTATTGATAAAATTGGTAGTGATAGTTTGGATTGGGACGGTGCAAAAATGAGCGAGAAAACTCGCGAAATTCGTGTCATAGATGATAGTAGCGGATTTACGATTTATGCTGCAGATAACGATGACGGTCTCAAATGGAATTATTTCGAATTACAGAGTTGGGGAGAATGGTTTCATACGTCCGGGGAAGAAATTTGGGAAAATGGCAAACCGACGGGAATTGATATTGTTGGCAATCAACTTGCACTTACAACTGACCAAACCGGAGTAAGTTTATATCAGTTGAGCGATTTAAAAACGAACCCAGAGTTCATCAATTCGGTTGATACCCAAGGTAGCGCCGATAAAGTAACATTAACCAATACCGGCTTATTTGTGGCGTCCGAAGAGGCTGGGGCTTATTTTATTCCATTTATGGATTTTCCCAGTAGTGCTAATAGAACACCGCCCGAACTGTTAAAAACAACTCGATTTGCTGAAGACTTGTATGTTAAACATATATCAGTTTCTGGGAATACAGCAGTTTTATCGCTCGGATCCGGAGGCATAGCATTATACGATATTTCAAATTTGTTTGTCCCAATTTCGCGAGGGATTTTTGAAATTGGGTATGTGTATAAAACAGTCTTTGAATCTAGCTATATTCTTGCTTGCTCACGAGAAGGACTACAAGTTTTATCCATTAAGGAATAATATGAACCACCCAATAAAACATACCAAAATTCTTGTTTCATCCATATTTCTAATAGTGTTTCTCTTTGGACAAACTGATGCATGGCAAGCCAATGGAGTCGCAATTCGGCAAGGTGTTCATATTGAATGGCAAAAAACTACGTGTCCGGGTTCAGTTGGATCGGCTATTATGATTTGGTCAGATACAAGAAATGGGAATCGAGATGTTTTTGCACAAAAAGTCAGTTTTACCGGTGATGTTTTTTGGGGAACAGGTGGCGTTCCGGTTACAGAATTGCCGGGAAGACAGGAAGATCCTGTTGCGATTGAGGACAATGCTGGCGGCGCGTTTATTGCATGGGTGGATTATCGTTTTGATAAAGAGGGAGACATATATTTACAACATATTAATTCAGACGGAAATAGCGTTTTAGATAATTTGGGTATTGCAATATGTAATGTGGCTGGAAAACAGGGTTCCATCAATATGTGCACAGACAGTTCCGGAGGTGTTTTTATTACATGGCAAGACGGACGTAACGGTTTAGATGAAGATATTTATGGAACACATGTGGATTACAATAATAATGTTGGTCACCCGGGAATCGGTGTTGCAATTATAGAAGCATCCGGTACTCAAGGACCAAAAAGCATTGAATATGCAGGGGACGGTGATGCTTTTGTAGTTTGGTCCGATGCAAGAATCAGCGCAGAAAATTTGGATATTTACGCTCAAAGAATTCACCAAGATTTGTCTCTTCAATTTGATGTCGGTGGTTTACCGATAGCAAATACGATGGAATTAGAAACACGCCCAAAAGTTACATTTATGTCAGGAGTAAAATCCTGCGTTGTTTGGCAGCAGGGATCAGGAATTACGGAAGTCGTTTACCAAGTAGTTGACACATCCGGTTTAGTTTTGTCCAATGAAAAACCATTAACAAAAGACCCGGCGTCAAAGGCAGGTCCCCGTGTGAAGCGTGGAACCGGTGGTACAGTTTTCGCATCATGGGAAGATTACAGGTTTGACTCCACAGATCCGACTTATTTTATCCAAAAAATTAGCAACGATGGCTCTATTCTTTGGGATTCAGCAGGAGTGCCTCTGGATTCAATTTACAATACACAAGATGGCGCCAGATTTTCCGGTGATGAAAATGGTGGCGTAGTTTTCGTATGGGAACGAGGTACATTTCCAGATAAGGATATTGTAGCCCAACATTTTGATTCGTTTGGAAATCGTATTTTGCCGGATTCCGGTCTTGCTATTTCTAACGCAAATGGGAATCAAGATTCACCGATTATTACATCAGATGAAGTGGTTGGGCAATTTGTTATTTTTTCTGATGTAAGTGGCGGAAGTATTGATCTTAAAACTCAGTTAATTGATGATATGAATACTATTGGTTTTTCTGAAAATGGAATCACAGTCATCGAAGGATTGGATGGGGATATAAATTATGTTCGAGCGGAAACTATGGAAAATGGACAAGTAGTGCTTGCTTGGGAGGATAATAGATATGGGAAAGTGTTGTTTGCGAACTATATTTTAGAGGAGGGCTCAGATTCTACCGAGCCAAATGGAAAACAAATCGGCTTTGCCTCTTTCCATTCAGATCCCCTAATAAATGAACCGGTGTTTACCAATTCATACGGAAGCTTTTATACAGGTATTTACGATAAAAGTAGCGGTGTAGCATTATCTCGCGTTAACCGTTTGGATATGAATTTGATAAACCAATGGGATTCTACCGGTATATATCTTAATAATGGATCTGATCAGATTAACCTACATTTAACACCCCATATATCTGGTGTTGCGTGTGTTTGGTCAGAAATTCGCAATGTATGGGATTATGATATATATTTTACTGTACTGGGTGATGATGGCAATATCCTAGAAGCTGAAAACACCATTGCAAATGAATCAGTTAATGAATTTGTTGAGTTAGTTTTTCAGCTTCCTGATGGAGATTATATGGTTCTTTGGCAAGAGGGGCATTGGAATGCAGGCGTTCTAAAATATATTCGTCTAAATTCGTCCGGAACACCTGCGAGTGGGTGGGTATCGAGCGGAAAAGTATTATCACACTCGGGAGATGCCAGTAATCTAATTGGAACAATGAACCATGATTCAACAGAAATTATTTTGGTTTGGGAAAACAGATTTTCAGCGACAAAAAAAGACATTTATAGTCAAACCATTGATTTGGATGGGAATACACTTTTTGGTGAGGATCCCCTTATTTTGACAGAAGCTATAAATGATCAGAGATCTCCGTCTATTGCTCTAGATGAAAACACCGCTGCATTTGTTTCATGGGCAGATTTTCGAAATGGTGATGCGTTCTCAATCTATGGCCAGCGGATTGATGTGGAAAATCGATCCTTAATTGATTCTAATATTCTTATTTGTTGTGACCAAGATACATTTTACCGAGACAATCCTGATGTGATAGCGTTTGGTGATGATTCATTTTTTATCACATGGGAGGATGAACGTGGTTCAGCGGTTGACGATCCTCTTCTTTCTGGTGGGTTGGATATTTATGGTGCAAAAGTAGTCAATGGTTTAGTTCAAAACCAAATTATCATTGCTGCAGAATACCATGATCAGAAATCCCCAAAAATAATTCCCATCGGTGGGATCGATTCTAATGCTTGGTTTTTATATTGGCAAGATTATAGAAGTTCGGGAAAAGCTGATTTAGTGAATTTATATGGACAAGTGTTGTTAATTGATCCAAATATGAATATCAATTCACATACAGTTCCAATTGAGTTTAGAGTTGGTCCGGCATACCCTAACCCATTTAATGGGATAATTTCAATCCCGATCCAAACCCATTCTTCAGCACCAATCCGGATTTCTATTTACAATGTGCTTGGCCGTCAGGTTTATGATGCAATACTCATCCCAAATCATCCGGGCGAAATGACGTTTAATTGGACGGGGGAAGATATATTTGGTCGTGAAGTAGCAAGTGGAATTTATTTGTATCAGATTCAATCAAGAGATGCTGTTTTTAAAGGCAAGGTCTCTTTTTTAAAGTGATTTATGGTAAACAAATTTATATTATGTCTGTTTGCCTTGAATTGTGGTCTTTTTGCCGAGCCGCTCGACCCGCGCTTTCACTCGTTTAATGAAATAAAATCCTTCCTCGATTCGCTCGATCAATTAGAACAATACGAGGATATATTTCGTGTGGATACGATTGGCTACTCCGGCGCCGAAACTTTGCCTATACTTGCGGTGAAAATTTCCGATAATGTTCACATAAAAGAAGATGAACCAAGAGTATTATTTCTTGGACAATGCCATGCAGAAGAAATACTTGGTGTGGAGGCAGTATTGGAAATGATTTTGACACTACTGAGTCCACCCCCCCCTATGGCAAGTCATGTTCAGATTTTGCGACAGGAAATTGAAACATGGATCATTCCCACCTACAATCCGGAAGGCTTAAATGTGGTTCATTCGGAAATGGATTTAAGCTATCGAAAAAACAAACGCGATTTCAGCCCGACCGGGCCGACTCCCAACGGTGTGTTTGATTTTGATCCGAGTATCGGTAACGATGTGGATGGTGTGGATTTAAACAGGAATTACGATTTCAATTGGTTTTTTGGTGATTCGTTTTTAGTTAATGATCCAACGGATTATGCTGCCCATTATGATTATTATCGTGGTCCTGAACCTTTTTCAGAACAGGAGACAAAGGCTATTCGTGATTTTGCATTGGAACAGGATTTTCTTTTTTCCATTGCGTGGCACAGTGCTAGATCGGGGCGTTATTCTGAATTGGTGATTTCATCTTGGAAATGGGCAGAAGGGAAAAATACCCCGGACAATAATGCTCAAAATACCATTGCCGATGCATTGGCTGGAAACCTTCAAAAAGAGTACAGTGAAGATTTTTACCAGTCTGAGCAGAGTGTGTCACGTCGGGGGAATGCTCACGATTGGTTTTATACTGCAACGGGTTGTTTTCAATATCTTGTTGAGTGTGGGACTGCAAATCTGCAACCCGACAGCGCGTTGATTGAAGATACGATCCAGAGGTTAATCCCTGGAATGGTGTACTTAATGGATCGAACGATTGGTTATCAAGAAGATGCCGCCCAAATCACCGGAATTGTAACGGACGAATTGGGAAATCCTTTTGAGGATGTGGAAATTATCATCAATGAATTAAACGGTGGTGTTAACGATCCGCGCCTGACGGATGAATTTGGGCGGTATCGGCGTATTGTCACTGAAGGCACTTATCAGTTAACGGCGCAAAAATACGGGTATGAACCGGTAACAAATACGATCACCGCAAACAACAGTGGAACCACAATACTGGATTTTTCTTTGGATCCGCTAACCGAGGTTAACATCAATTTATCGATCGGGTTTTACCAACAATTATGGCACGATGAACATTTCTCATGGATAATGACTAATGATTTTTTTACAGATACAATCATTGTTGATGATGGTAGTAATACATTTGCGATGCCAAAGGGTAATTGGGACATTCAAACAGTTTATGACGACAGCTATTTTCCGTGGATAAGGAATCTTGAATTGGACTCAGACATGGAAATCAACGTGAGTTTTAGGCAGAATGTAATTGACACAGTTTTAGGCTTCGGCGATTCGACGATGTGGAACCAAATTGGAGGTGACTGGACAATTGATTCGGGATCTCTTAGATCTCAAGTTGGTTCTTTCTACAATAATGGAAACAGGGAAGATACCCTTGAAATTCGATCCCGATGGTTTGATATGACCGGAATGCAACAGATTGCTTGTGTAATCAATCACCGCTACGAACTTGAATGGGACGTGGATTCCCTGTTTCTTACACTGGTGAACGGACAGGACAGCGTTTTAACAGAATGGTCCGCGACCGACCAGAATTGGCATGCATTTCGTACGGACAGAATTGTTGCGCGGGATACGTCTGGATTTGACTCAGTCCGAGTGCGGTTAAGGTTTTCACGGGATGCTTCTGTCAATTACCGCGGCTGGGAAATAGCATCATTGCGCATCTTGGGTTTGGATGACCCGTATCTGAATGTTACAGAATCAGGCCCTCAAATCCGTTCTTCTTTCTCGGTTTCCGACCCGTATCCAAATCCGTCATCCGGTATGATTTCCATTGATATGGAGCACATTCAATTTCCGTTGCAAGTAACTATATTTAATCTGCTAGGACAGGAAATATTCAACCAATCGTTGAATCAGGGATTTAGGGAACAAATTACATGGCAATTGAATTTGTTTAATCAAATGGATGTACCAATAAGTTCAGGTGTATATTTCCTGCGCTTTTCTACCTCACACAAGGAGTTCATCAAAAAATGCGTTTACTTGCGGCCGTAATTATATCCATCAATGTTTTATTTTCTGCGGATGCAAATTTTCGCGGAAAATCAAAAGCAGATTTAACCGGTCAAGCAATTCCGATGGCATTTAAATCATTAGTACAAGCGGAATACGGCCTTGCTGGGAATGACATCAATCCGATGCGCGGGACGTATATGATTATTGTTCCGGATGCTTGGGAATCGTACATCAGTATGTTTGCCTCTTTCAAAATGTCTCAGGGATTTGATGTGATTGTCAAGAAACAATCTGATGCTGGTAGTTCGGCTGATGAAATAAAAGCGACTATTTCCAATCATCTCGATCAAGATCCACTCTTGGAATATGTACTACTAATTGGTGAAGTGAATGAAGGCTCAGGAAGTGTTATTCCTACTTTTTATTATGGTGATGCTAACGATGTTACGGATCAAAAATACTCGCACTTGGTTTCGGATGATTTCATTCCTGATATTTTTATCGGACGCATGTCGATTACATCTGTAACAGAATTGATGGTTATAACACAAAAGACGATCCAATACCATCGTGATCCCCTGGCGTTCAACCCAGATTGGTTGAACAAGGCGCTAGTTGTCGCCGGAAATTACAGCAATTCAATTCCGATTCCGACTACACCCAAATGGACTTCCTACTGGCTACGGGATGAACTTTTAAACAACGGCTATGCTTCTGTAGATACGGTCTATTATCCCCCGACACAGCAAGGTGCTTCTCAAATATCTGCTTCAATTGATGCCGGCGTAGGCATTGTAAACTACCGCGGTTGGGGTGATGCAAATGGATGGCATTATCCCGAGTTTCATGTAAGCGATGTGGCAGGGCTTAACAATGGCTGGATGACCCCGGTCTTCACCAGCTTTGTTTGCAATGCGAATGATTTTGGGAACCCTACAGTGCCAACTTGTTTTGGTGAATCGTTAATTCGTGCTGGAACACCCACAGTTCCGCAGGGTGGCGTTGCCATTATCGGTCCGTCAGATTTACATACGAGCACAAAATTCAATAATGTGATAAATGCTTATATGTTTGATGCAATGTTTGACAACGGTGTTACGGAACTTGCTCCGGCAATGCTTGCAGGACAGTTAGGATTACTAACCGAATTCCCGCATTTAGACGGACCGGGTGAAGGACAAGAATTTTATTTTCACGTGTACAATATCTTGGGCGATCCTTCGCTTTCCATGCACTTGGGTACGCCGGATGTATTTGCGATTGAAGCAGATTCTATCTGGTCGGCTGATGGATATATTTCATTAAACGTCACAAATGCCGCCGGGAATCCGGTACGGGATGCAGTTGTCGCAATCATGGCGGATGATTCTCTATTAGCAAAAGGAATCACAAATTCCAGCGGACAATTTCAAGTTTCGGTGGATCCGGGAGATGCTGCAGCATTGGACATTTACGTGAATAAAAGTGGATTTATCCAGGGACATGAAGAAGTGTCGATTCATGAATCCGGACAGTCCATTGGATTTATTGGATACGTCTTGAGTGACAATGGAAACGGGCTTGTAGATCCTGGAGAAAAGGTGGCACTTTACCCAATATTAAAAAATCATTTGGATATCATGATTTCAGGTGGGACCGGAACTGTTTCATCTTCATCCGATATTGAACTTTTGGATTCCACCTTTTCTTTTACAGATATTCCGGAAGGAAGTGAAGTGACTGCTACAGATTCTATTGTTTTCCGTTATAAAGGAATGGGATCAATGACTGATCCATTGCTTTTATCATTTGAAGCAAATGGGGACGTTGGAAATACATTGGTTTCTGTAAGTGATCCAATTCTCAAAATTGACCTGATTAATACCCCATCACAATCAACGGACGGATCTTTATCCATTAGTCCTGATTTAATATTCCACAATTTCAGTAATGCACAACTTGATACAATAAATATCGTGTTGCTCTCTTTGACGGATTCAATTTCCATTGATGTTTTTACTACAGAAGTAAAACCACCATTTACTTTGAATTCTTGGGACACCGCTTTTGTGGATTTGGAATATTACAATTTAAATATTGGTGATGTTTCCATAAGCAGTGAGTTATCTCTTGCGATAATATTAACGGATGCAGTTTGGAATAAATTGGATTCTATACGCATTGATATTCCTATAAATCCATCAAATGAAAATCAGACAATGAACCCATCGGATTACGGTTATTGGTCCTACGATGATATTGATTCAGGTTATACACAGACACCTGAATTCAACTGGGTTGAGCTTGATCCTGCTCACGGGGGTTCCGGCGGAACGGAATATGTTTTGGACGACGACGATCACATCCGCGTGGACCTGCCGTTTGCATTCCAATATTTTGGGAATTCCTACGATCAGATTACCATCAGTTCCAACGGCTGGACATCCTTCGAAACAACGCCAGTGGATTATTTCTGGAATTTTTCGATTCCCATGGCGATGGGTCCGAATGCCATGCTTGCGCCGTTCTGGGATGACCTTGAAACCATTGACACGGACGGAGACGACGCAATTGATGTGTGGATAAATGTTTTCACAAGATATGACGAATTGGAAGGCCGCTTCATCATTGAATGGTCTCGCGCACTGAACGGTTACGACGAGGCGACAGAAGAGACATTTGAAATTATTTTGTATTCCCAGTCCGCCATACCGACAGCAACCGGCGACGGCGTGATTGAATTTCAGTATTACAAGATAGACAATGTGGATGTGACTAAGAATTATTCCACGGTCGGGATCGAGTCGCCGGACAAGAATGACGGACTTCAAATCACTTTCAATAATACATACGCCGCCGGCGCGGCAGCTTTGGACAGCGGGCGGGTGATTCGATTTACAACTGAGGCGCCGGAAAATTATGTGCCGTCCTTGAGCGTTGAGGATGACATTATTCCAAGCGGATTCCAACTGCATCCCGTATTTCCCAATCCATTCAATCCTTCCACAACCATTCGTTTTCAAATCCCTGTAGGGGCGAGATATATCTCGCCCCTACAATTACGGGTTTACGATATAACCGGAAGATTGGTGGAAACATTGGTGGATGGAAACATGCAACCGGGAAGGCACGAAATTGTTTGGAATGCCAAACAACACAGCAGCGGAATGTATTTTGTAGAATTAGGGTCAGGGTCATTCCGCCAGACGCAAAAAATGATTCTCCTGAAATAGGAATTTTCCACCGAAATCTGTAATTTTTACCGATTAAAAAGAATGGAAAACTAAAATGAACGTCACAATTTATACCACATCCCGTTGCCCGTACTGCTCCATGGCGAAACGCTTATTTGATGAGCAGAACATTGAATATAATGAAATCGATATTGAAGCTGAAAAAATGAGCAGGGAAGAGATGTCTAAAATTGGTAAAGGGTCAACTGTTCCACAAATTTTAATTGACGAAAAACCAATCGGTGGTTATGATGATCTTTTGGTTTTGTATCAATCCGGGAATCTTGGTTCCAATCAGGCGGGTGAATAAAGAAATTATGTCACTCTGATCCTGACGAAGGGTAACATAATATCAATTCCTAATCATGCTTCGTCTAGCTCAGCATGACAATTATTCTTTCATGAGGTTTTTCTCATTTTCATTGCTTCTCTTTGTCTTTATTTCCTGTGCTGGACATAAATCAACAATCCGGAAATATCAGGATGTCCAAGCCATGACCTCCCAAGTGTTGAATTATCGGGAAAAGATTCGCGATAATGGAAATGATTTAATAGCGCTTAAAGGAGCATTGGAACCCACACTTACTTTTTCACTTCGTAAAGATTTTGAACTATATGATGAACTTTCATCCGCTCTCACAGCTATGGATGAAACACACAACTTTATTCTTGGGAAAGTTCAGATTCAACGCAAAACAGTTTCGATGATTCGAAAAGACTCGAAAGTTTCTTTAGATACAGAAATCCCGGATACTGAAACGACATACGGCGATAATTTTTCAAAACTGGATTCTCTAATAAATGATGCTTTCAATAAACTTAATCGGGACCGAGAAAGGCTCATTAAAGCGTTGAAAAAAAAGAATAAAAATCTCATCTTTATTTCGAATCAATTGCTCAAATGGAAGCCAACTATTTTAAAACTTCAGGAAAAACGGAAAAATTTTCAACCACGTATTGATAAATTAACTGAGTCTATTGCGATTGAAATCACGTTTGATAAGGCAGGTGAATCTGTTGAACTTATTTCTCAAAAGACGGCTAAAGTTGATGAAGTAACCCAACGCATGATAAAAATTGACAGATATTTTTCTGCAATGGAATCTATTGCAAAAAAGGAAGCTGGCGGGAATGTTTATCTCATTGGGATAGGTAGTAAGAAAATGAAATACGAACGAAGGTATCATCAATTTGTCGAAGAATACAGAGACCACCTGAAATCTCTCAATATTTTGCTACCGGATTAATTATTTAAGATATAATATTTTTTCAGATGTCGTAGTTGATTGCCCAATTGCATTTACAAAATATAAACCGGATGGAGCACGTTCACCGGTTTCCATTCTTCCGTCCCATGTTAAAGGTGTACCACCTGCTTCTACATTTCCTTCCAAAATCGTTCGAACTGTTTGTCCAATGGAATTAACAATTTCCACTTCCATTTGTTGTGTCTCGGCTATATTGATTTGAAATGATGTGGTTCCATTGAATGGATTTGGGTAATTGGATTCTATTTTGATTTCACCCGGGAGTAATGGCTCGCCGATTACTGATGGAATTCCATCCGTAATCGAAATGGAATAGTCCCAGTCTCCGCCAACAGTATCTTGGCTAACAATTGCAAGCGTCATAGCTATCATTCCGGTTGGATCAATATTGACTTCGTTTCCGCTGAAGATTGTAATCAAGCCGGTATTATTTTGTAAAATTGCATTCATTTGAAAATCAGCGGTGTAGGTGGAGACTGAAGATAAAACAACTTTCATAGGATTATCAGATTCGAGTTTGATATACTGAGTTGCATATTTGTTGAGTGATGTACTTGTGACTGAGGATTCAAATCCTTTGATAAAACTCACTGTTCTATAAATGCCGGGCTCTGAAATTGGATAATCTTCTGCTTCGCTATAAGTGTAGTCACTTGTTTCTGAATCGGAAGTGAGGAGTAGGTTTGCAATTGCCATTCCATTGAGTGCCTCTATAAAAGAAAATCCTTGTTCCACCAACGCTTGGTCAATGTTTGATTGGCTAAAATCCGTTTCATCGCTTGGTTGACTTACACCAATCTCAAAAATCCGCTGCATCGCACTACTTCCACCCATGTGTTCCTCAATATATTGAAAGAAAATGAAAGAGCCGTACCAATGTGTTCCTCCCGCATTCAAGGAAGTTTGCGGGTACGCAAACCAAGACGGAAGATATTGATAGCAATCGTTAATAGAATCGTAAACCTGCTCTTCCATCCAAACGGCTGTAGCTTCCATCAGCCAAGGTTTTTCGTAGGCATTGTACCCAAATTGGATTGCATGAAAAAACTCATGTGCTGCAGTAACCTGAATATTTTCGATCGGTGTGTTGGACGGGAATCCATCGTAATCATTTCTCATGGCCATATAACTTGTAACTGCCAGCATTTCTGTTCCCTCGCTATTTTCATTATCGCCATTTCCACTGGCAAAATTTTCAGCTTGAACGTATCCATAATATCCTGCTTGTAGATTGCGGATATAGATATCATAATGGTCAGACCCACCGCCGGAACCATCTGAAGGCGGTTGAACATAATTCATATCTAAAAGCTGATTCGTATGAACATTGCTAAAAATTGTTACCATAGAATCAACGTAGTCAGGGATAGAATTTCCATTCAAATCTTCGCTGCCAACCGAATGGGTTCCATCGGTTGTGTAATGAAATCGAAACATTCCACTATCGGTAAATTGGTCCAGACCATCGGCCTCCCAACGTGTTATGGATGTATGGTTGACCAATTCTCCGGTAAATGAATATCCCAATTCTCTTAGAGATTCCTTTTGATTTTCGGAAAGTGAATGTCCATGAAGGGCGATATTAAGAAGGTGTGGAGTTGTATGAATCCATGGATCAGCTGTCGGATTTAAAATGAAATCAGCAGATAATTCTACTGGTCTTTTCTCAGCAGTGACTACAGACAAAAGAGCCAAAATTAGTAGGAAATATCGTATCAATTTAATCTCGATTTCTCCGGTGTTTCTCGGCGTCCTCTTTTATCTTTTTCGCCATTTCTTCTGCTACTTTTTCTCCACCACCTATTTTTAAGATTTTCTCATTTTCCCTAAGACGTTTTCGAGCAAGATAAAACCGAATAAAAAGTCCAAAAGCTATAATGCCGATTCCATAAAATATTGCAAAGTATGGTAAAAATTCACCCATGGTTTTTAGTATCCATATTTTTCCCAAAGCCACGTTCCAACAATCATTCCGGCTCCCGTAGGTAATTCCCAACCAAGATTTTCTCCGTGATCTTGGTCAATGATTCCGGCAACGAAAAGGGATGCGCCAATAAAATAAAGCCCTTTCCTAATTAATAGAACATTCTTTGAAACGGGGTTCATATTTGAAGAAAGAAATTCGGCCTCATCTTCTTTTTTTGCTATCAATTCTTCAATCGGGAACCGTAATGATGCTAGAATTTCCGGAGGATTTTCAGAAAAATAAAATTCGGATTGTTCAATATATCGAGCGGATTTAATTGCAATTTGTGCCGAGCTGTCTTCGGTTGAAGCCTGGATTTCCAAAATGGGGAATGTTGTTTTCTTAGTTGAAAGAGATGCGGAATCTACTTTTGCATGAAGGATGGAAATGTAAAACCAGCCTGTGGTGGGCGCGTACCACGATGTTAAATTATTTTGAAGTACAGGACGAGTACAGGACAAGGAAACCATGTATCCATTCTGTTTCGTTTCAATGGAAATTCCGGTGATTTCTGTTATTTCCTCAGAGAAAACAATCTGGATAGAAAATAGGATCAGAATAATTGACTTGGGTATGTTATGCATCATATCTTTGCAGGAAAATTAACAAAACACTCTTCATTTAGCGAAGGATTTAGACGTTGAACCATCCCTGCTCTCAACCCTAATTTTTGACCTTACACATGAGCCACATATCCTTACATCGTTTTTTATGGATTTTAGTTCCATTAGGAATCATATCCCTGAAAGGTCAGCCTCAAGTCCAAGGTGCGTTTGGCGCGGTTACGATTGATGGAAAAATTTGGAATCAAATAGCACTGCGCCCGGTTATTCCAATTGGGAAATGGGGAGTTGCACTTGATTTAGTATTTTATATTGACGAAGATGGAAATCTTCATAAAGATGAATGGGATTTTTCTTCCGGTGAAGCATCTAAAAATACGATTATCGATAAAATTTATTATATCAGGTATGGATTCCCAAATCAACCACTTTATTTTAAGGTTGGTGCGCTAGACCAAGTTGACATGGGATACGGTATTTTAGTTAGCCAATATTCAAATTCTATTCAATATCCATCTGTTCGAAAAGTTGGATTGGATTTCGGATTTAGACGATCTTCATTATTTATTGAAGGATTTTCTAATGATTTCAAAGAAAACCTTGGGTTGGTTGGATTCCGCGCAGGATCAACCAATATATTTTCGGTTCCGGTTGCAGCATCATTCGTAATAGACCGAAATCAATTTCTTGGTCTTAAAGATCGAGATGGTGATGGAAGACCGGATATTGTGGATGATTTCCCCGAAAATAATATGTACTGGCTTGATTCGGACGATGATGGGATTGCCGATGCTGATCCTGCCGAATGGGATATTGACGGTGATGGCATTACGGATACACTTGATTCCGATATTCCCGGTTGGGATCAGGATACTATTCTTGTATTAGATACTGATATTTGGAGGAAAAATGAACCTCTGAACGTGAGAGAATCTCAAGATGATATTAGCGCTATTGCAGTTGATGTTGCCTACCCAATTATTCGGGAAGAAAAATTATCTGTGACACTATATGCTCAGGCAGCTAAAATGATTGGTGAAACCGATCACCCGAACCAGTTGGGAGAAAAACTGCAATTAGGAACAGGATTGGTCCCGGTTGCCATCAGTGCAAAATTTGGCCCAGCACGTTTTAATCTTGAATATCGGATGATCCCACAAGGACAGTTTGAATTCGGTTATTGGAATCGATCTTATGAAATTGAACGTGTTAGTTTCTCATCAACTTCGTCTGGGAATGTCACGATTCGTACCAAAGAATCCCAATTGGGTCGTTATGGAAAACAAAAGGGGTTTTATGCGCAATTAGGTGTCAGCCTCGGATCTTATTTGGCTTTTAGTTCGTCCTATCAGAATTTGAATGGCGATATTTGGGATGATGTTACTCAAGAATACGAAACACAAGAAAACAGCAGTTTTTTATCGATTTTGTCGTTAAGTAAATCCATTAGCAGAATCAAAAAGGCGCAAGGATTTTACCAACAAAGAAATGTTCCTAACCCTTTTAAATTTGAATACTCAGAAAGCACCATCATGGGATACGAAGTCGGAATAGAACTCGGATCTGGAATGGTGCTGATGTACAAATTCCAACGATCTTTTCGAGATTTAAACGGCGATGGTTCTGTTGATGGTCCAAATGAAACCGTGAACAATTCCACAGTTGAAACGTCTTTCATGTTCTAATGAAAAGTAAACAAATCAGATCTTCATTTATTGACTTTTTTGAAAAAAAGGATCACCATTTTGTTCGCAGTTCACCTGTGGTGCCAATTCAGGATAAAACACTTCTGTTTACCAATGCAGGAATGAATCAGTTTAAACCCATATTTTTGGGTGATGAATCTCCGGAACATCCACGAGCAGTCAACTCTCAAAAATGCATTCGAGTAAGCGGAAAACACAATGATCTTGAAGTAGTAGGATTGGATGGATTTCATCATACCTTTTTCGAAATGCTAGGAAATTGGTCCTTTGGGGATTATTACAAAGCAGAAGCTATTGAATGGGCTTGGGAATTGTTAACAAACGTTTGGGGATTGGATAAAAACCGGTTGTGGGCAACGGTGTATAATGATGATGAGGAATCATTCAACCTTTGGCCTGATGTCACGGATATTTCAAAGGACAGGGTGTTAAAGTTTGGTGATAAAGAGAACTATTGGGAAATGGGTGAAACCGGTCCCTGTGGACCGTGCTCAGAAATTCATTATTATGTCGGTGATGATCTAAATAACCAATCAGCAAAAGGTGTAAACCGATCTGATGATTACTGGGAATTATGGAATTTGGTGTTCATTCAATCCAACCGCGATGTACATGGTAAACTGAACGATCTTGCGCAAATTCATATTGATACCGGCGCAGGGCTTGAGCGAATTGTGTCTGTTATTCAAGGGAAAACGAATAATTATGAAACGGATTTATTTTCGCCAATCATTCAATCCATTGAAAAACTGACTAGCTTGAAGAGCGAAGATAACCCATCTCCGTTTCATGTGATTTCAGATCATATCCGTATGCTGTGTTTTTCAATTGCAGATGGTGCATTGCCATCTAATGATGGCCGCGGCTATGTCCTCCGTCGTATTCTAAGACGTGCATCACGATTCGGAAGAATGTTGGATCAGCGAGAACCTTTTATGTTTGAACTTGTTGATTCCGTTGGAAAAATTATGGGTGATATCTATCCGGAAGTGGCGGAAAAATCCGCGCATATTAAAAAAGTAATCCAAGCAGAAGAGTTGATGTTTAACAATACGCTGGATCGCGGTCTGGTTCATTTTGACAAATGCCTCCAAGCAACAACAGGAAAAACCATTTCGGGAAATGACGCTTTTAAACTGTATGATACCTATGGATTTCCACTAGATTTGACAGTTTTAATGGCACGTGAAAAAGGATATTCCATTGATGAGAAAGGATTTGAAACTGAAATGGGAATTCAAAAGAAAAGGGCAAAATCTTCGGGGAAATTTAAAGCGGACAGTAGCTCATTGGATTGGGTGGATTTGTCGGATGGGGCTGATTCACAATTCGTCGGTTACGAAACGCTCGAATTTGATTCTAAGGTCAGACGTTTTTCTGAGGCGAACCAAAACCTTCATCTCTTGTTGGATAAAACACCGTTTTACGCAGAATCAGGTGGGCAAATTGGAGATACGGGCACCATTAATGGGGAAGGAATTTCACTGATTGTTGAAGATACGCTGAAAGATGGGAATTCGCATATTCATGTGTGCTCAGGGAAATGGAACATTTCCGCATTAAAGTCAGTTTTGTCCTGCAGTGTGGATAAACCTCGCAGGCAAAATATCCGCAAGAACCACACAGCCACTCATTTATTAAATGCTACCCTGAAAGTTGTTCTCGGAGACCATTGCCAACAGGCCGGTTCGCTTGTTCACTCGGATTATTTAAGATTTGATTATACTCATTCCGAAAAAATGACGCTCGAACAAATTCAAAATGTTGAAACCATTGTCAATTCAGAAATCCAAAATAATACTGATTGCAACCTTTCGATTAAGGATTTTAAGCAAGCTCAAAAAGATGGGGCTGTTGCAATGTTTGGGGAAAAATATGGTAAAAAAGTTCGGGTGCTAACCATTGGCGATTTTTCGATGGAACTTTGTGGCGGAACGCATTGCGATACAATTGGAGAAATCGGATTATTTAAAATCACCGAAGAATCATCCTTGGCTTCCGGCGTAAGGCGAATTGTTGCATTGACCGGCCCCGGTGCTGTTGCGTGGGCACAAAAACAGGCTGGAATTTTGGGGGTCTTGCAAGCGGAATTAAAATGTTCAGCGGATGATTTACCAGAAAGAATTTCGCAATTAAAGACCCAACGAAAAGATCTTGAGAAAAAATTAAAACAAAAGAAAAGTTCTTCTGATTTTAATGCGAAAAGTCTAGTAGAAAAGGGAACAGAACAGGATGGATTCACCATCGTTGTTTCCCATGTGGATGCAGTTGGAATGAATGAATTAAAATCCTACGGCGATTCCCTCATTTTAGCATTAAAATCCGGTGTAGGCGTCCTTGGATCTTCTGATGGCGAAAAGCCCGGAATTGTTGTGGTAGTCACGGAAGATTTGATTGAAAAAGGATTAACAGCTAATGATTTAGCAAAAACTATTGGCACTGTGATGGATGGCGGCGGCGGCGGAAGTGCCCGCTTGGCAACTGCAGGAGGAAAAGATAAAAAGTTGTTACAAAAAGCAATGAAAAAAAGTAAATCAATTATTTATAAAGCACTTAAGGAAAAAACCTAATTATGAAATCATCGCAGCGGAACCAAAACCATATTATTTTCGTCGAAAAGGGCGAAAATGTAATGGAAACATTAACTGAGTATTGCGTAACCCATGGAATCCGGAATGGGAAAGTTTCTGGAATTGGTGCCGTCGAAAAAATTAATATGGGTGCCTTTGATATAACCAGTAAACAATATGTGCAATCAACTATTCTTGATGTAAGAGAACTTGTTTCTTTTCAGGGAAATGTTACGTTGAAAGATGGACAACCGTTCATTCATGCGCATGCAATTGTTGGTACCCACGATTTGGATATTAAAGGAGGGCATATGTTTGAATGTACTGTAGCAGTGGTCGGCGAATTTATTATCACGGAAATAGACACCAACATTTCTCGAAAGATTGATGAAACAATTGGTCTTGCCACCATGTGCCCCCAATGAGCGAACCAACCGTAATTACTACCTCAAATGCACCGGCGGCAATTGGACCATATAGTCAGGCAAAAGTTGTCAATGGGTTTATATTTACTGCCGGGCAAATTCCATTGGTGCCGGATACCGGAAAACTAGTGGATGGTGGTTTTACCCAACAGGTTACCCAGGTATTAACCAATCTGGATGCGATTTTAAACGTAGCCGGATCTAATTTGGGTAAAGCGGTAAAATTAACGGTATTTTTAAAGGATTTTTCCAACTATGCAGAACTAAATGACGTATTTGCAGATTTTTTCTCTGAGTCGGAACCACCCGCAAGATCGGCATTGCAAGTCACCAAATTGCCTATGGATGCAGAAGTAGAAATTGAGTGTATTGCTGTTCTTTAAACTTTGGTGATTGATTGGTCCGCTTATCATTTTTAATCGTATTTGCAACCTTGAGTTTTGCCCAGCAGCCGGACAGCCTTATCTATCCTTCTCCCAAAAAAGCAGGGATGTATGCTTTACTTTTTCCGGGTGCAGGTCAATTATATAATGGGCGATATTTGAAGGCAGCTTTCATACTGTCTTTGGAAGGGATATCAATCTGGAGATATTCTGAAAATGCCAACTCTTATGCTAATTTTGATGAATCAATTCATACACTTGGGAAACATCGTTATCTAGAGAAACGGAACAAATATATTTGGTGGGCAGCATTTTTGTATCTTTATGGTTTTTTAGATGCCGTAGTTGACGCACATTTATACCCCTTCGATCAGGTGATGGAAGAGGATTTGGAAGTAAACAACCAATAAAGTAAAAACACATTTAGGGAGTTACATGGAAAAAAGAGAGCATTGGGGATCTAAATTTGGATTTATTCTAGCCGCCGCAGGCTCAGCGATTGGTTTAGGAAATATTTGGAAATTTCCATACATCGCCGGTGAAAATGGTGGAGCTGCTTTTGTTTTTATTTATCTTATTTGTATTGCATTAATTGGATTACCAGTGCTCATGGCAGAAGTGCTAATGGGACGAACAACGCAGCGAAATCCTGTAGGTGCTTTTAAAAAACTATCGGGTAAACCATTTTGGGTTGCGGTTGGAAGCTTGGGCGTTATCGCCGGATTTGTGATTCTTTCATTTTATACGGTTATCGCCGGTTGGTCTATTGGTTACATTGTTGAAGCATTAAAAGGATCTTTTTCACAATTCTCGGATCCCGCCGTTTCGTCCGCATATTTTGAAGCGCGAGTCGGTGACGTCAATTGGATTGTCGGTTATCATACTTTATTTTCAATTTTAACAATGTGGGTGGTTTATGCCGGAATCAATAAGGGCATTGAACAGGGAAGCAAAATCATGATGCCCATTCTCTTTTTTCTATTAATTATTTTAGTAATTCGAGGTATAACGCTTCCCGGTGCAGAAAAAGGTTTGAATTTTTTATGGTCACCTGATTGGTCCAAAATTACTGGTCAGTCCGTGTTAATTGCACTAGGGCATGCATTCTTCACCATTAGTCTGGGGATGGGTGCGATGATGACGTATGGGTCATATTTATCAGAGAAAGATCATATTCCGAGTGCAGCGCTTCAAATTGTTTTCTTAGATACATTAATCGCTTTATTAGCAGGTATTGCTATTTTTTCATCCGTTTTCGCGATGGGACAAGATCCAGCGGCGGGACCGGGACTCATATTTCATACGTTACCGGTTGTCTTTGCAAAAATGCCCGGAGGTGCAATCTGGGCTGTTTTATTTTTCTTACTACTAACGCTTGCCGCGCTGACTTCTGCCATATCTTTGTTAGAAGTTGTCGTAGCTTATTTTGTGGATGAACGGCGATGGAAACGCCATAATGCTGTGTTGGTATTTGGGTGTATTGTATTGCTGATTGGAATTCCAAGTGCCCTATCTTTTAATGTCATGAAAGAGGTTCACTTTTTTGGAAAAACATGGTTTGACAATGCAGATTATTTAGCTTCTAATATCTTGCTTCCGGGAGGCGGACTTTTTATTGCCATTTTTGTAGGGTGGATTTGGGAATTCGATAAAGTTTTGATCGAGCTGAAAAAAGGATCTGAATCATTATTTGACACCTATCCAATTATCATAAAAGGATGGAGGATATTTTTACGGTATCTATCGCCGGTAATGATCCTCATTGTTTTTCTGCATTCTGTAAACTTGTTAGAAAGCGCCTGGCAGCAGGTTCAATCGTCATGGGTTATAATCCTGATGTTGGTTTCAGTTTTGATAAAGGTATTTCAAAATAAGAAATGATTCTCGAAAGATTATTCCCTAAAAACACTTCCCGTTATGCACAAGCACGGGACGCTATGGCCTTTTTGAAGCCGATACTACAGTGGAATCCTGAACGGTGGATTTCCGGATGGCTAATGGTTCTGAGCGGTGCGAATGTTGTGTTTGCCGCTGATGATAGATATTTCTACTGGGACATGTCCACTTTTTCAATTCCACTTTTAATATTTTTAATTGGAGGTGGAATAGGGACGGCAATGCTTTCAAAGTTTCCGAAATTTCCCCAATCCATTGTATCGGCAAGGGGGATATTGTTTTATGCCCTTACCGGTTCAATTCTGTTTATTTCGGGATTTGCTACATTTGAATTCAATATCAAGTACCTATTTTCTGGAGGGGCTTATTTGGCATACTTTTTGGCAGCGTGGTTAGTGTATTCCATTGAAATCAAACTCGAATCGGATAAAAAAACAGTTCCGCCAAAAATAGATCAGGTTGGGATATTGATTTCGGTTCTAATACTTTTGTCTTTTTCATGCTTTGCCGGGTTTAGTCAAAATGATCCTATGATTAGCACCGTTTCGGCGATTTTCATTCCATTCATTTTGGTTGCACTGATTTTTCCGGCTCACGTAAGGCACATTCAACGTGCACGGATGTATGGTGTATTTGTACCGGCTATGTTTCTTTCAATTCGGTTTCCATGGTTTTTAATTCCGTTGGCAGTTGTTTTTTACGGATTGAGAAAAATAACCTATTTCCAGACCGATGAAGTGTATCCTTCATTTCGGGTAGATTTTGACGAATTAGAATCGGACTAATTCATGTTTGATGTCATTATTGTTGGAAGTGGTCCTGCAGGCGCCACAGCAGCTTTGTATTGTCACAAAGCCGGATTAAAAACCATTGTTCTAGATAAAGCCACTTTCCCACGAGATAAAGTTTGTGGCGATGCGTTATCAGGAAAAGCTATCCGAATTCTAAGAGAACTTGACTTATTAGAATCTCTGCAAAACCTAGAAGGCGCACCGATCCGACGGATCACGTTTGGGAGTCCAAATCACAAACAGTTTGATCTCGAATTAAAGGACTCTCCGAACACAAATCACATTAGGCAAGGATTTGTAATTCCTCGAAAAATATTCGATCACTTTTTGTTTCAGGAAGCACAAAATGTAACAGAAATACGGGAAAATTTTTCAGTAAAGGATGTTCTGGTTGAAAATGGAAATGTTACTGGAATAATTGGGTGTCAAAACGACGGTTCGGATGAAGAGATTCGGGCAAATATAGTTTTTGGCGCTGACGGATTTAACTCGATTCTTTCGAGGAAATTAGGATTGTATAATATGGATATGGAACATACATCTGTAGCAATTCGGTGTTATTACGAAGGAGTGAAAAACCTGACAGACCAAATCGAATTACATTATGTTGACGAGGTGAATCCGGGTTATTTTTGGATTTTTCCTGCCGGCGGAAATAAAGCGAATATCGGGCTTGGATTATCAAAAGATGATGTGAAGAAGAAAAAAAAGAATTTGGCGAATCTTTTGGATGATGTAACGGCTTCTCCGTATTTCAAAGAACGGTTCGCCGATGCAAAGCCATTGGAAAAACCGGTCGGGTGGAATCTACCGCTGGGTAGCATTCGCAGGCCAAATCATGGGGATGGATTTATGCTCCTTGGCGATGCGGCCGGATTGGTCGATCCCTTTACGGGAGAGGGAATCGGCAATGCGCTTGTAAGTGCAAAATTTGCGGCAGAAACGGCACAAAAGGCCAAAGCCAGTAACAATTTCAGTTCAGCGGTTTTACAAGAATATGATACCCAACTTTGGGATGAAATAGGTTCTGAGTTAAGGGTGAGTTATAAACTTCAAAAACTTGCAAAATCGCGCTTTCTGTTAAACTTTGTTATGAATCGTGCCACGCGAAATGTAAAAGTTCGGAATATCATTTCCGGTATGCTTGCGAATGAGATTCCACGTAAGGATCTTGCTAACCCTCTTTTTTATCTTAAAATACTTTTTGCATAAGGAATTCTGTGGATACATCTACCCTATTAGAAAAGCTTGATTTATCAAATTACGTTGCCTTCGATTTTGAAACCACCGGGCTAAGTTCCGAAGATGATAGAATCATTGAAGTTGCTGCAGTCTTGTTTGAAAATGGCGAAGTGAAAGATTCGTATGTAACCTTAATCAACCCCAAGCGACCGATTCCACATTTCATCACTCGAATTACGGGAATTTCGGATGAAATGCTTATTGACGCTCCTTACGAAAAAGATATGGTGTCTGATTTATTTAAATTCATTGGGAATCATCCATTGGTTGCGCACAATATTCATTTTGATATTGATTTTTTGGGTGTGCTCGCTAACAGGTACGATCTTCCTGAGCCGGAAAATGACTTATATGATACGCTTCAACTGAGCCGAACTTTTCTCTATTTTCAGCCTACGCATAACTTGAGTGCTCTCGCGGAATATTTTAATCGATCATCCGCAGGTGCACACCGCGCAGAATCTGATACCATGAATACCGGGTTTGCATTTCAGGATTTGGTGCAAGAAGCGGCAAGTTATCCGCTGGATGTAGTGTCTAAGCTTAATGCCGTGTTGGATTCGGGTCTTCCCAATAGCCGTTTATTTGCATCTCTTGCATCCGCACTTACAAAGGCAGGTGATTTAAAAAATGGATTGATGAAATCCAATGTAGATCGCCCTCGTCTAACCAATATATTTCATTATGACGGTGAAACTAACTTAGATACTGTTTCTGTAGAGGATGTATTTGCAGAAAATGGGAGTTTGAGTGGAGTCGTTGAAGCATTCGAAAACCGGCCGACTCAGGTAAGTTACAGCCAATTTATAGGTGAAACGTTCCAAAAAGGCGGGATCGGAATCGCTGAAGCCGGAACCGGACTCGGCAAATCTTTTGCCTACTTGTTTTCTGCGTTGAAATCAGCCAAGGCAGATCCGGACCATAAACCGGTCATTATTTCCTGCTATACGCGACATCTGCAGGGACAGCTTTTTCAAAAAGATCTTCCTATGCTGGCCAATGCGCTGGATACGGAGGTTCTTGCTGTTGTGCTAAAGGGGAGAGGAAATTATTTATGTAAAACGCGACTCAGCTGGCTTTTGTCTGAACCGTCCCGATTTTTGAAAAAAAGAGAGGCAGAAGGATTGCTGCCTTTGATTGTATGGTTGCACTGGACTTCGACCGGCGATATGGACGAATGTTCAGGATTTTGGAATTCCTTTGCTTCCTCTAGAATATATTCACTTGTGCAAAGCGAAGCGGGTTTTTGCACCGGACGATTGTGTGTCAGACATCAAGGATGTTTTTTCGGTCCGATCCGACAGGCAGTTCACGATGCCCAACTTATTGTTGTCAACCATGCATTGCTTTTGGCTGAAGTTGAATCTCCCGGGTTTTTACCAGCTTACGATACAGTTTTAATTGATGAAGGACATAATCTTGTAAATGTTGCCTACGGGCAATTCACTGTTAAATTGGGTGAATATGAATTAAGAAGTGCGCTGGATAAAATGGATCCCGGTCGTCCTGGAAGTCTTCGCTGGAGTAGTAAACTAAAGTTGTTGGGGCAAATGCATCACAACCTTGGCACGTTAATATCGGATCTTGGCGAAACTCTCTCAGATGTTAGGGAAGCAGTAAAACAGTTTTTTGAAGCAATTCAATCAGAAGTTTCTCCTAAAATGAATCCGGAAGCGCGATATTCTCAATCATTTATTATTCAAAACCCTGTGGAAGAATTTACCAATTACCATCAGGAATTGAGTTTTATTCAAAGGTCATTCAAGGAATTGCTGGATATTTTGGCTAGAATTAAAGGTGAATTGAATGAAATTGATCCAGAAAAAGCTGATTATCTTGAGATTCACCAAGTCATGGACATGGCGATTGAAAAAGCAACGGACGGTCTCACTAGATTTATTCTATTAACCCAATCTCAAAAAGATGATTGGGTGTATTGGTATGAAGGAATTATACGAGGGCAAAATACACAGCAAATTATTATTTCGGTCAAAGGTGCACCGGTAGATGTGGCTGAAGATATAAGCGAGGGGTTTTTTAAACAAATTCGGGCGTCTGTTTTAACATCCGCTTCGTTTCAGGTTGAAGAATCGTTTGAGTATTTACTACACCGCACCGGTTTAGACCGACCCGGAATCAATTCAGTAGAAACACGGGTGTTTCCAAGTCCATTCCATTATAGCGATCAGGTGAAATATTATCAATATAGCGGAGCGCAAGGTTCATCTGCAGAGGCAATTGCATCCATCATTTATGAATGCCATAAAACATATAATAAAAGGATGTTAGTTCTATTTACCTCAAGGAAAAGATTAAATGATACAACGGATCTTTTAAAGGGTTTCGAAGGTGGGAGAGACATGCCGATTTTAGCTCAAACAGCGCGGAGCTCACATGCAGGATTGGTTCGTGGACTCAGACAAACTCCCAATGGAATTCTACTAGGAACCGATGCCATGTGGGAGGGGTTAGACTTGCCAGGCGATTTACTGGAAATTTTAATCATTACCAAGCTTCCGTTTGATGTACCGAGCGAGCCATTGGTAAAAGCCTATTCACAACTGTTGGGCTCTGAAGGAAAAAATTCTTTTATGCAATATTCTGTTCCCGAAGCGGTGATTCGCTTTCGGCAAGGATTCGGGAGATTGATTCGTACCATTTCAGATTCAGGTATTTTTATCGTCACAGATGAACGGATTGTTCAAAAAAGGTACGGCTCTTATTTTAGTGATTCAATTCCGGTACAAATGACGGTGTTTACGGATCCAAAAGAAATTCAAATGTAGCAAATTGAAGTGTTAGTTATTTCCCAATCCTGATCCTTCTCTGTCTTTGCGATGAAGAAAATTTCTCGGTAAATTAGCCGATGGCGAACCTATCGATTTCAGACCGTTCCTTCGCGTATGCGGATTTTGAATCATTTTTATGCGCTCCCCGAAAATGTTCTCTTGCGGGTTCTGCTCGATCAACCATTCGCAATTCCCATAAAACACTTTCGAATATTATTGCCTCCGGGAAACCGGTGTATGGAGTCAATACCGGATTTGGAAAATTGAGCGATATTCCCATTAAGCTCGAGGACCAGCAACAGCTTCAATTGAATTTAGTCCGTAGCCACGCCGCTGGAGTTGGTTCACCATTTGACACAGGAATTACACGACTAGCGATGGTGTTGAAAATCATGACAATTGCAAAGGGATACAGTGGAGTCCGGCTTGACGTAGCGGATCAACTTTTATTTTTCCTGAATCATGACATATTGCCTCTTATGCCAAAACAGGGTTCGGTCGGCGCCAGTGGAGATCTTGCACCGCTTGCGCACATGGCGCTTGCGTTAATTGGCGAAGGTGAAGTGCATTTTCTTGATAGAATTATGCCGGCAATGGTTGCGCTTAAAGAAGCAGGTCGTCCGCCATTGGAACTGCACGCTAAGGAAGGTCTTTCCCTCGTGAACGGAACCCAGGTTTCAACAGCGATTGGACTGAAGGCGGTCATCGAGGCAAGCCGTATTGTAAAATCTGCAGATATTGCGGGAGCTCTATCAGTTGAAGCAAGCCTTTCGTCTAAACACGTTTTTGCTGTTAAGATTCATCGGCTAAAAAAACATACAGGACAGATTACATCTGCACAGAACATCGTAAACTTGCTTAAAGGGAGCGAAATCGTCCAATCGCATGCGGATTGCGGGGTTATCCAAGATCCATACAGTTTTCGCTGTATTCCGCATATTCACGGCGCATCTCGGGAATTGTTCAACGCCGTCGTGGACATTATTGAAAATGAAGCCAATAGCGTGAGCGATAATCCGCTAATTTTTCCTAACGAAGAGGCAATCAGTTCTGGGCATTTTCATGCAGAGGCCGTTGCGCAGGCATTGGATATGTTGGCTATTTCCATCTCAGAAATCGGTGCAATTTCAGAGAGAAGAATTCATCATTTTATGAAAGGAATTGGCGAAGATGTTCCACCTTTTATTACTTCAAATCCTGGAATTGAATCCGGTTTTATGATGGCCCACGTGACGGCGGCGGCAATTGCTTCCGAAAATAAATCACTTGCACATCCGGCTTCAGTAGATTCCATTACAACATCCGGCGGACAAGAAGATATGGTTAGCATGGCTCCATGGGCGGGGAGGAAGTGTCTAAGAATTATTCGAAATGTCGCCCAAATACTTGCGATTGAATGCTTGGTGTCAGGGACAGTTACGGCTGTGTTTCATTCCAAGAAAAAACCCGGCGCAGGAACCGGTAAAGCTGTCGCATTATTGAAGAAACATATCAAATTTAGGTTAGAAGACAGACCGCTTCAAAAAGACATGGAAACTATAGCAAACCTCATCCTACAAGGCGATCTATTAAAAACAGTAACTAAAACAATACGGGTGAAATAATTATGAGCAATCAACCTCCATTTGAACTTGCATTAACCTTTGACGATGTTTTGCTGGTACCGCAAAAATCATCTGTCCTTCCAAAGGAGGTGGACATTACCACGCGCCTCACCAATAAAATATCTCTTAACATTCCCATTTTAAGCGCTGCCATGGATACGGTAACAGAATCGAAAGTGGCGATTGCCTTGGCGAGAGAAGGTGGACTAGGTATTATACATAAAAATTTGAGTATCGAAGATCAAATTGCGATGGTTGACAAAGTAAAACGATCCGAAAGCGGTATGATTCAAAACCCGATATCTCTTGGTGAAACAAAAACCATTGGAGAAGCTCGCGATTTAATGGCCCATTACAGAATTAGCGGGCTTCCGGTAGTGAAAGGAAAAAAACTCATCGGTATTTTAACGAATCGAGATATTCGATTTGAAACTGATTTGAATCTAAAAGTCAGAGATAGAATGACCAGCAAAAATTTAGTAACAGTTCCGGTTGGAACTACCTTAGAAAAAGCAAAAATTATTCTGCAAAAACATCGGATCGAAAAATTATTAGTTGTAAATAAACGTGGAACGCTTGTTGGGCTTATTACGGTTAAAGATATCCAGAAAAAGGAACAGTTTCCCCATGCGTGTAAAGATGACGGAGGCCGTCTGCGGGTTGGCGCTGCAGTGGGGGTTGGAAATGATCTGATTGAAAGAGCCCAAGCCTTGGAATCTGCAGAAGTAGATGTCATTGTGCTTGATTCTGCGCATGGTCATTCCAAAGGAATTTTGGATGCAGTTGCACAGTTGAAGAAATTGTTTAAATCGACTCAAGTAATTGCCGGAAATGTTGCTACGCCGGAAGGTACGAAAGCATTGATTGATGCCGGTGTTGACGCTGTAAAAATTGGGATTGGCGCAGGTGCAAGTTGTACGACTCGGATTATTGCAGGCGTAGGATTTCCGCAATTTTCCTCTATTTTGAATTGCGTGGAATCAGCCCAGAAAAAAAATATACCTGTTATTGCTGATGGCGGAATCCGGTATAGTGGAGATATCGCCAAATCATTGGCGGCCGGCGCGGATACGGTCATGCTAGGTAGTTTGCTTGCAGGCGCAGAAGAATGTCCGGGAGAAACCATTTTATTTGAAGGAAGGCAATATAAATCGTATCGTGGAATGGGATCGCTTGGCGCAATGAAAAGAGGCAGCGGCGATCGATATTTTCAGGAAAATTCCGAACCGTCTAAATTGGTGCCGGAAGGGATTGAAGGTATTGTGCCATTTCGTGGACCCATAAGAAATACCATTCACCAGTTGCTCGGAGGAGTTCGCGCTTCGATGGGATATTGCGGTGCAAAGACAATTTCAGAATTTACTGAAAATGCGAAATTTGTTAAAATTACTGCAGCAGGATCAAAAGAAAGTCATCCGCACGAAGTACGGATTGTTAAAGAAGCACCGAATTACCAGATTCTGGATAAATAATCAAACTCTGTCAAGCTTAGCTTGACGCCCGCCTGCCGGTGGAGGGATTTTCGCCATTGGCGAAAAAGGTATGTAATAATAATCCTGACATTGCGAGGTTCCACAAAACCGAAGTAAACTCACTTTTTTGGTGATTGCCGCGCCTTTTTGGCCTACAATGAAACAAACAGGCGAATGGTTTGTGATTTATATATCTGTTCTTTTGTCTGATACAAAAGAACCAAAAAATCACAGCTGGATAAATTTTTCCTAAACCTTCGTCCGGTTTTTAGAAGAAACAAACTCGTTCCCGTAATGGTGCGGGAACTCAGACAACGTTTCTTCTGCAAGAAAAAACCGTACTTGTTTTTACACGGTAATATTTATCAGGCGGAATATTTCTTAATAAAAAAAACTGTCAAGCTGAGCTTGACGCCCGCCTGCCGGCGGACAAGAAGCAGGGTATTACAATTAACTAAGCGAATTTAAATGACGGGTGATCTGCGATTTACGTCGGGCTGCTGTATTTTTATGAATCATATTCTTGCTCGCCATCTTGTCGATGGTGCTTACAGCATTTGCATACAATTTATCTGCCTCGGCCTTATCTGTAGTGTTCAGTACATTTTTGACGGCAGTTTTTAGCGTTGATAATCGAGCGACATTCCGTGTGTGACGGGTTTTGTCCTGACGGGTGCGTTTGATCTGTTGTGGATGTCTGTCCATTAATTTAGTTTTCCTTTTGTTTCGGGCGGCGAAGTTATTGCGGATTCACTCTTAAGTCAACTGGATAACGATTTAATTAAATTTTTGTTTTCCATTGTGATTAGTACAAACATCACCGTTTTAAATTGCATTTGAGAATAGCACGATGAATGATGAGCTACCCTAACCCACGGTTTTGTAACGAATTTGTGGTTCAACTGCAACCGTTTCTTAGACAGAAAGTGAACCATCGCTGGATCTACGGCGGGTTTTTCCCCGAAAAAAGAGTACCAGTGATCCACAGAAGAGTGGCGTCATTATAAGCCATGGAAGTTGCCCCTGAAAGGTAATGGTCCGGCCGTTAAACTCGAATAGCGTGGGATTTAACCAAGGGCCTGTTGGGGCGAAAGGCGCCCAAGACAATGGCTTTCCCACAGCAACCTGATCATGGTAGAGAAACATTTCAACAAAAATATTTTGCCCAAGAAACCAGATTAAGAGAAGCAGGAATGCCCCCCAATGCCAGCGGACGAATACTGATGCAGGATCACCGAAAAACCGCCATACTAGCAAGAGGCCAACCAGGCAGATGGACCCCGCATCTGCAAGAGAATTGAGAATCCAATTCAGGTGAATCGGAATTGCTGCACTCAAAGCTGGTGCGCGCCGAAGGTCGACAGAATCTCCGGCGACCCAACCATAGGTAAACCAGAGTTCCCACCCTATTGCACAGGTTGCAAAGCAAGCTCCGTAAAATGGAAGCACCCAAGATGGGATGCGCTGCTTCTGATGCAACACCGACACGAGAACGAGTGGAATAAGTGAGCTCAGATAGATGACGGCGACAATCCTAATGTGTTCGGGACTAATAGCTGTTTTTCCTCTGCTTTTTAACGAATAAACTCACCGGCGGCATTAATTCCTAATTCTCATTGCCGTCCGGGGGTGGAGTGAGGGATATATTATTTCCGAGCCACTCGAGAAATTCAGCTTTGTTCATTCCCCCTTTTTTCCATTGCAGGACATTACCTTGTGGGTCAGTGATGATGGTGATTGGCGTCATGCTCACGCGGTAACGACTCAACACTGCGGCCGCGTCAGGATCATCCACGTCTATTGTTACAGGGATAAATGCTGCATTGACCATAGCCGTCACCTGCTCGTCGGACCAGACTTTGCGTTTCATGATCCGACAAGGAACGCACCACTTGCCCGTGAAGAAAATGATGATAGGCTTGCCAGATTTGGAAGCTTGTTGTTGAGCCGACCTGTAGTCGTCTGCCCAAGCGACGTTGTTGGAAGGGGCATAGAAAGAGTACCAAGCGTAACCAAGTGAGACAACGAGAAAGACAAGCCAGAAAAAGCGCCAAAACTCACCAGTTTTAAATTTCATTGTCCGGTGGA
>JABIDL010000031.1 GCA_018651745.1 Candidatus Neomarinimicrobiota bacterium
CGACCTCCGGCTTGACAGGCCGGCGTTCTAACCAACTGAACTACGATCCCAATATATGAATAATTACTTTTTATCCCGATAAATCAATGCAGCCGGTATAACGACCACATAGCCAAGAAAAAGCATCACAGGGGCGAGAGATAAACTGCGAAAGCTATTAACTGTGCCAGAATACATCACCAAATATCCTCCAGCGACTAGCATCAGACCTAGTCCAAATAACAGATAATTTGGTTTAGTAAAGGCCCATCCGTCAAAGAGGTGGGTTTTATCCTGTGGATTTTCTTTGCCCATAGCGACGGCAAAATTACTGCATGCCATCGCCGGAAACCAATCAATTTTCCGGTCTGTTAAAGGTGTGCTTTATTGAGAGTAAGGGATTTCTTTATCATTAGGAGTACGTAAGATCAATACATTAAATTCGCCCCCATTATTCTATGTATTCTCACCATCTTAAGCCAACAGTCAAGATTGTAGGAGTTGTCGCTGCGGTTATTGTCGGCAGTATGCTCGCATTTTATGTGCTCATCCTGTTTTGGCCTCAGGGGAACCCTTACAATACAACTACCATTGATATACCAAAAGGGAGTTCAGTGAAAGAAATAGGTAGAGTTTTACATGATCGAAACGTGATTCGCAGTGAAAGAGCTTTCCTTTTTGCTGTAAGGGCACTCTGGGTAGAAACTGAAATACCTGCCGGGTCTTACCAACTTATTCATGCCAATAGCAATTACAAAATTATTGACCAACTCGTTAACGGTGCTCCGGTACTAAAAAGAGTTACTATCCTTGAAGGTTGGACGTTGAAAAATATTGCTGCAGAACTTCATAAGAAACTTGGCGTCAACAAGAAACATTTTTTAAAAGCATGTAGAAACCGTCGTTTATTGAATGAATATGAAATTCAGGCAGATTCATTTGAAGGATATCTATTTCCTGAAACCTATTTTTTCCCCGAGGACGAAGACCCGGAATTCATTGTAAAGGCCATGGCATCAGAGTTTAGGGGTACCCTTTTACCGTATTTGAAAGAGCGTATAATTGAAATGGGAATTACTGAACTTGAAGTTGTTACACTTGCATCTATTATTGAGGGAGAAGCCATTTACGATGCAGAGCGAGCCACAATTTCAGGCGTGTATCATAATCGGATAATTAAGGGAATGAAATTGCAGGCAGATCCAACCATTCAATACATTATTGAGGATAGTCCACGGCGGTTATTGAACGTGGATTTAAAAATTGAATCGCCTTACAATACCTATTTAAATTTAGGACTTCCCCCGGGTCCAATTAACAGTCCCGGGAAAGCATCCATTATAGCTGCGCTTTATCCGGAGCAAAATGCATATTTGTATTTTGTAGCACGTGGTGATGGATATCATACATTTTCTAGAACAGAAAAAGAGCATAATCGGGCAAAACGAAAATTTCAACAAGTGCGGCGGCAAGCAAAAAATTCTAAACGAGGTAAATAATAAAATAAGGAAACTTCATGAAAAGTAGTCGATTAAACGTATCTCAAAAAGCTGCTGTAGAAGCAGTAGGTAAACCGGTTCTTATTTTCGCTGGAGCAGGAAGCGGAAAAACCCGCGTGTTAACCCATAAAATTTCCTATCTGGTTAATGAAAATATTGTAAATCCGGAAAACATTTTAGCGGTTACATTTACCAATAAAGCTGCCAAAGAAATGAGGGAAAGAGTTCACAAACTGCTCCAATCTAAATCCTCGGCTATTTCAATTGGTACTTTTCATTCAGTTTGCGCTCGACTCCTGCGCAATGAGATTCATAAAATTGGCTACACACGTGACTTTGTGATTTACGACATTCAGGATCAAAATGCATTATTAAAAACTATTTTAGACGGATTTGATATTCCAAAGACAGATATTTCACCTGCGAGTGCAGGACAGCATATCAGCCTGTTAAAAAACAGGATGATTCCTGTGAAAAAAGCTGGATCAAAAGCGCGGACAGTTTTGGACAAACGATTGGCTGAGATCTATAAAGCATATGAAAAAAGTTTAAAGAAGAACAATGCTGTGGATTTTGATGATTTGCTTTTATTGCCATTGCAAATATTTGAAAAACATCCCAACGTTTTAAAAAAATATCGTGAACAGTGGAAATATGTTTTAGTGGATGAGTATCAGGATACCAACCGTCCACAATTTCTCTTGATAAAAATGCTTGCAGAAGGACACAAACAAATCTGCGTTGTAGGGGATGATGATCAATCAATATATGGATGGCGCGGTGCCGATGTCCGCAACATTCTTGATTTCGAGAAAGCTTTTCCCGGGTGCGAAACCTATACACTCGAAAAGAATTACCGCTCTACGGCTGAAATTTTGAAAGCCGCTACTACGGTTGTTAAAAACAATTTAAAACGCGCAACAAAAGAATTAGAAGCGCATAATGGAGCAGGTGAAAAACTTGGTCTAATCGAAACCAATGATGAGGGAGAAGAAGCCGACGCTGTTGTGAATGCGTTAGAAAAAGAAATCAAGCTGAAAAAGCGCGCATTTAACCATTTTGCAGTGCTGTATCGCACCAACGCTCAATCTCGTGCTTTGGAAGACAGTTTCAGACGGAACGGAATTCCTTACAATATTGTTGGAGGAATTCGGTTTTACCAGAGGAAAGAAATCAAAGACATTATGGCATATCTTAAGCTTATTGTGAATCAAAAAGATACAGTTTCATTACGGCGAGTAATCAATTTCCCTCCACGAGGAATTGGCAGTAAAACTTTAGATAAATGTGTTGCATATGCGGAGAAAAAGAAGTCGGATCTTTTAGATATATTAAATGATCCGGAAGGTATGGATATTCGCGGAAAACAGGGAGAAGCGCTCCTGAATTTCCATAGTATTATTACTAAATATTCAGATTTACTTGAAAAACTTAGTGCCGGTGAACTAGTTCGCGCACTGGCGGAAGATACAGGATTGATTCGGTACTTCAAAGACGGTGACCAAGTTGAAGACAGAGATCGATTCGAAAATATCATGGAATTTTTAAATGGTGTGGATGAATTCATGGCTCGCAATCCGGATGCAGTCATTCAAGAGTTCCTAGAAGAAGTATCTCTCTTATCAGATATTGACCAATGGAATGATGAAGAAAATAGGGTAACGCTCATGACGGTTCATGCGGCAAAAGGATTAGAATTTCCGGTTGTATTTTTAGCCGGAATGGAAGATGGTTTGTTTCCGATGTTCCAATCTTTGGAAGTTGTTGATCAATTGGAAGAGGAGCGCAGGCTTTTTTATGTAGGTTTAACTCGCGCACAACATAAAGTATATTTACTCTATGCGAAAAATCGTCGTCGCTATGGAGGTGAAAGTTTCTATGGCTTGGTATCCAGGTTTATTAGCGAAATCCCCGAAGAAAGCCTAGAAAAAATCAACTTTTCTTCTGCTGTTACTAGAAAGCTTGTAACCTCAAAAGGTAAGGTTCGCATGGAATTGAAACGAACCGTTACCATTTTTGATGATTTTCAAGTAGGCGACCCCGTTGAACACACAATTTTCGGATTGGGGAAAATAATGGCATTAAGCGGCTCGGGCGAAAACCAAAGAGTAGGAGTCGTTTTTAAGAATGGACTGAAGAAAAAACTTATTGTCCGTTTTGCTAACCTAAAAAAAGTAGTTAAATCGGAATAATGAACCAAAAAAGTAGACAACTCAAAAAAGCCCTGAAAAAAGAAGGACTTCGTTATACGTCTCAACGGCAGGCAATTTGGGACGAAATATGTTCCAGTGATGAACACCGCGATGTAGAAGAGTTGTTTATTTCAATTCGTCAGGCTGGAATCAAGGTATCTCGCGCAACAGTGTACAGAACAATTGACGTTTTGGTGAAGAATAACCTCGTTCGAAAACTGGATTTGGGTGATGGCCGATCATTATACGAACATAAAATTGATCCGACTCACCACGACCATTTGGTTTGCATACGATGCGGACGAATCGAAGAGTTTATGATGGAAGAAATAGAATCATTGCAGGACCGCATAGCAAAAAAGCATAACTTTAAGTTGATTCGGCACATTCACCAACTATTTGGAATTTGCAGTGAATGCCGTTAAAGTTTTTTTCTATAGATAAAACTTCCTGAGGCAGTTTCCCCTGCCGGTTCATAGCCCAATGTTGTATATAGTCTGATCGCGTCGTTATTTTTCTTTGCTACGTTTAATGTAAGACTAACTAATTTTTCATTTTTAGCAAACAGTTCTATATGTTTTACCAGATTTGTGCCAACACCCTGCTTGCGGTAATTACGGTCAACAATCAAATGAAAAAGATGCCCTGCCTGTTTTGTTCGCATCATGCGTAGGCTTATATATCCGATAATCCATTCCATATTTTTTGCAATAAAAGTCATGTTGTCTGTCATTGAATAGGATCGTTTCACCCACATGTCAAAATGGAATGGAAACTTCATCTTCGGGTCAGTCAAATTGAGGTCTTTTGGATTTTGAAACCATTGAGAAAGGCATGATTTTAATATCCGCCTGTCTTCCGGATGATCATAAGAAATGGTTTGAATCGTAGATTGCATAACACCTAAGTTTACGAAGCTGAGTATTCGGAGGCAAAACAGTATCCGTTAAATGTATGAGGCATTATGAAAAAAATATCAACCATTTCTGATTTTAAAGAAGGGAAAACCATTCAAGGTTTTTTTCTTTGTGTTGAGAAACATTTGCGCCACACCCGAGGAGGCGATTTGTATTTAGATATCGTTCTCCGTGACAAGACCGGGCAAGTTAGTGCTAAAGTTTGGGACAATATTCCCAAATTTCACGAAAAATTCAATCCGGGCGATCCTGTTGCAGTAGCCGGCGAAGTGGATACATTTCAAGATAGACCTCAGCTTGTTGTGAAAAAAATCAATCGCGCATCTATTCAATCTTATGGTCGCTATGGTTATGATCCCGCCATGATTGTTCCAGCATCTCAAGCAGACCCCCAGGCAATGTGGAAATCTTTGATGAAACATATAAAAGGAATAAAATCTAGCCATTTAAAGCAGATGATAAGTATCATTTATAAAGAATATAAAAATAGGTTTCTTGTTCATCCCGGATCTGCATCTTTACACCATTCTTACCGATCCGGATTGTTGGAACACACACTTTCGATGGCCAAACTTGCACAAACGATTGGTCCGCATTATAAAGCTGATCCAGATCTGTTGATGGCCGGCGTACTCCTGCATGATATTGGAAAGCTGAAAGAATTATCCGATGGATTGGAATTTGATTACACGGATGAAGGTCACTTTATTGGGCATATTATTCTTGGTCGAGATATGACACTTGCTGCTATAAAAAAAGTGACAGGATTTCCAAAAGATTTGTCAAAAAAGGTGGAACATTTAATTTTATCCCATCAAGGAAAATTTGAATGGCAAAGCCCAAGACGACCCATGTTTAAGGAGGCGCTATTGTTGCATTTAATTGATTATATGGATTCGCAGGTGAATATGATGGATAGCATTCTTGATGATGAAACGGACGAAGGTGATTGGACAGATAGGCGGAATTATTTTCGATTGCCGCTTTATCGGGGACCTAAACCCTCCTCAAAATAAGATTACATGACAATGGAACGATTGGTACAGGCTGCAATTTTTGCTGCATTGGCGGCCGGATTAGGATTCGCTCTTGTTTTTATTCCGAATGTTGAACTTGTAACGGTTGTCATTTTTTTATCAGGCTTAACACTGGGACCAGGTTGGGGCGTATTGGTTGGCATCACATCTGAATCGATTTATTCAGGAATGAATCCGCTGGGTTCCGGACTTGCATTTCCACCATTATTTTTTGCTCAGCTAATTTCCATGGGGTTCGCCGGACTGATGGGAGGCTTGTTGAAACCGTTTTTATTTAAAAAAATTCCTTCTTTAATGCAGGGAATTACGCTTGGAATTTGTGGCTTTTTGATCACCTTTATTTATGATTCACTTACCACTCTCAGTTATCCCATTACTGCTGGATTTGATTGGCCACAAACTATAGCGTTGTATATTTCCGGAATGGGAATGACACTGCTTCATCAAGTGTCCAATGCGATTGTGTTTTTAATTGGCATTCCGAAAGTTACACGACACCTTGTTTCATAAATTAATTCGAGCCTGTGTATTGATTCTCGGTGTGTCGGGCACTGTTTTTTCTCAATCACTAGCCTTTGATTGGTCCGGGCAATTTGGTCTAGAAACAGAAGGGGGACGATTGCTTTGGAATCGGGCATGGACATCCGGCCCGATCGTCATGGATGGAACTTTTGCTTATTTCCCTCAACGATATGGAAAATTTATTTCTGACGATTATAAACCGGTAATAAACGGATCTTTTCCGACATTTAGAGCCCAACCGGATTCAGAAATTGTTAGCAGTTATATTGATTACACCCGAGGAGATTTCCTTCTGGACGAACTTGAAATCGGAATCAAATCAGCGCGCAAACATTCTAGCATTTCTATTGGAGCATTTAAACGCGATTTTGCCGGAAGAGAGGGGCAGTTTTTGGTGCCATATTCTGATCTTCCTATTCAACAATCTTACAAGCTGGATTATAGATCTGATGATGAAAATACTGATTTAGATGTGTCTGCTATTCGACTTATTTCGAATATAGGAATGCCTGATGATTCTTCAACAGAGGTTGGCAGTTATAAAGATGAAATACTCTCCGGAGGAATGTTGTGGAGTTCCCGAACGGATAAATGGTTGTGGACTATGCAAGTAAGCGAGTTCAATCAAAAGCTGAAGACAGACATTTTAGCTTTTCCGGACTTGGGATCGGTGCGATTGAATCGTACGGATTGGCATGGCCGATTGAGTTCAATCAAACCGATTTTTCCTATGGATCATTTGGGATTTGTTTCCCAATCGCAAACGGTAAATGATTCGTTAATACGATCATTAAAATGGAGCACCATTTATGCCGGTTGGCAAAGTGAACATTGGGATGGAAATATCGGAATCACATTGCCAAATAATTTAACAGAATCGCAAATGTATGCGAATTTCAATCATGAATTTTCCTTAAATAATTGGCATATTGCCACCCATGCATTGATCGAATTAGCCCCGCGTCATTATTTTGATTGGATTGACGACAGACGGCTGGATTATGAAACGTGGTACACGGGTGGATTTTCAATTGCCAAATCTTGGAAATCGTTTGAATTGAATGGAACTCTATCCGCCGGCATTCGGGAACAGGATGGATTTGAATCTCCGTTCCTTTCGCTTGGACCTGCGTGGAAATGGGAACCTTTTCGTCGGTGGTTTTTCAACGGGAATATCAATTATTCACCGGATCCAATCCGTGAATCCGATGGAATTGGGTTGAGAATGAACATAGGAATTCAAGGGACGGAATGGCTTTTTAAAGATAACATGAAAACGACACTTACTATTTGGGCGGAAACCGCTGGAATGCGCAACCAAACTTCTGTGTTTCATCCGATGTTTCAAAAACCCATTTCTATTGGGGATGAAACGACTGTGGAAGATTATAGAATTTTTAATTTTCGAATGGATGCTGTGATTTCATCCGTCCGAATTCGATATCAAATTTTAAATCTAATGAATGCAGCTTATCCGATATTTAGCGAATGGTTTCCGGATGCTACTGAAGCATCCACGCTTTTTCGCCCCAACCCCTATTTTCCACAAATGGGACGCAGAGTGAGCATTACCATTACGTGGCAGTTTCTGGATTAAGCCTAAAAATTGATTGAAAGTCCTGCGGTAACACTTCGTCCTGGTTCCGGATAATCCGGAAAAAATGAAATATCCCGATCCACCACATTATTGATTACAACATGGCACTGAGCTGATTTTAACCACGGAATTGTTGCATGAAATCCGAGAGTAACATTGGAAATGGGATCAATGGTTTTCTCAATTGGATTAAAATCCGAGTTGTATCCGGCATAAGTTCTTTCTCCGGTAAAATGACCTTGAATATCTATACTCATGAAATTGCGGGAGTATCCGATTTTAATAAATCCGGTTTGATTTGGTACATAGTCTAAACTTTTCCCGGTTGATTCGTCTATTGTGTTGATTTTAGATGTATTCCCTGAAATGGAAAGTCCATGAAAAAATTGAGGAATTGCGAAAGAAACTGTCGCCGTTTCCCGGGAAGTTTTGTCCAGATTTACCGGCCGCCAAATCCAATCTGATCCTGCAGTCCACGTAATAAGATCCTTGCTGTTTCGTAATCGCCAATGTATTCCAATGGAACCTTTTTTGGCTAAAGGAAAATCAATTCTAATAGACTTCATTAAACTTGTTTCCGGTTGAAGGGACGGATTTCCCTCCGAGTAAAGATCGCTTGGCCAATACAGATCATTAAAGGTAGGAAGGTGAAATCCAGTGCCTATTTCTGCTATTAAATTTCCACCAAATGGTAAATGCATTGAACCTTGAATATGGTAAGCAGAATTTTGATTTGAAGACTTATCAAAACGAATTCCGGACTGTATGGAAAATAGAGGAATTGGTGAAAGATGTGTAACGATTGCACCTTCCAAGTGTTTGCGATTCTGAGACCCGATATCGGTACTATTTATAATAGATTCCTGACGGACGCTAAGTGTAGAATTGGTGATTAAAAAATGGGTCCATTTTTGATTCCAATCCACAGATAATTTATCGGTAGAAACTTGATGTCCGCTTGGATCAGAGAGGCCATCGTTGTATTGCTCATCATTAAACCGATGACTCAAATGCGTGGTAAAATAGCCGGAAGAAAACAGATGCACTACTTTTGCGTTGGCAAGAATAAGCTCATTCGTACGTCTTGCATTGGGTGAAAGGTAAGCGACCGAACCTGCAACGCCTCTATCAGAATTCGAAAGGAAAAGCGACCCTTTTATGATGGTGTTTGAATTATGTAAGTATCGAATTTGGCCTCCACCGAAATTTTGATTAAAGTCGTTATTATTTCGGATTGCGGTTGAGTCAAAACTTGGATAAGTATAATTGCCCTTTTCTGTTGAGCGCCCACCAACAAGATGAATGGTTGTTTTTGAAAATGGGAAGGAATAAATAACGGCTTGATTCTCTTCTCCGAAAGATCCCATACTAAACATGATTCTGGATTCATCCATCCATGGACGCAAATGAATAACGCCATCCATTGCACCGGATCCAAAATCAATGCCGGGATTTTTAGATAAAAAGACTTGTTGGTAAAATAATTTTGGAATTTCCGATAAATCTGTCAACCCATTTTGTGGGCTCGTGAGTTCAATGCCATCTAATACTATTTTAGTGTGTTCAGGTTTTCCTCCATCTATTGCTAACAATGTTACCCCGGCTTTTCCACCATAGGTTTTGATTAGGGATCCGGGAATAGATTGAAGCATAGAATTCCGAGATATTTGGTTGGTAGGGGAAATTGATTCTTTTCCCCAATTCGCATTTTTCAGCGAGAAGGCTCCTTCGACATTTACCGCATCTAAAGAAATGACATCTCGTTCTAAATAAATAGTAATGGCATTTGGTTTTTCAGGTGTGTTGATCATTGTTTTGAAACCAATTCTCGAAACAACTAAGCTGTCGCCTTGACTAAAATTCGATGGAAAAATGAAAAATCCATTCTCATCAGAAAGAACCCATGTTTGGGTTTTAACAGACTGTACCATTGCATAATCAATGGGGTAGTTTTGAATATCTAAAATCACTCCTGTAAGTTTCTGGGTTGCAGTCAATGTTGAAAGCACCATCCCAAAGAGAAGAAGATTCATCACTGGTTTAAGCATAAAAAAAACCCTTTCAAAAAGGGGTTATGACCGAAGGAAAGTTCAATCGTATCATAACCTTTGTCCCGAAAGTTAGTGGATACACGATATTACTCAGGTTTCCTGACTTATGCCGTCTAGGAAATCCCAGCCTTCTCCTTTCGGATGGCACTTTGGGTTTCCACGACAATTACAGTAGCGGGAACTGTGTCGGTTTTCCACCGACTTCCCTGACGTTCAACCGTGTCAATTAATCCTCAAATGTTACGGATTTACTTCAATTTATCGCAAGGACTAATTGCATACCCCATTGGAAGAAGGCTTGTGTTTCCAGAGATCTCCGCAATAAATTTAACGTCTATATTTGAGATGAAATAATATGAATTCCAACCTCTATACTATCAATGTTTCCGTAGCAAACCTGTATGAGAGACCTGATTTCAATTCTCCGGTTGTAACACAGGGACTTTTAGGGGAAGAGTGTGATATCCTTGATGAAAAAAATAATTGGGTTAAAATCCGTCAATGGGATAAATATGTTAGCTGGATGAATCGATTCTCTGGATTTGCGAATACCAAACATTATTCAGGTTCGCATTTCGTTATGGATTTGCATGGAATTGTATTCCAAAATATCGCTCATACCATTCCAATTCGCGATGTGACCTTTGGCTCCAAGTTGGATGCAGTTCCTTTGGATGAAGCAAATACCTATTCGGTCCAATTACCCGATGGGTCTGATGGGTATTACCGAGGCGATTTAATGCACAATTTCCCCGACCCCACGCGGGAGGAACTGGTGCTTACGGCAAAACGATTTTTGGGATCTCCTTATATTTGGGGCGGAAAGTCTCCCAAAGGATTTGATTGTTCCGGATTTGTTCAGACAGTTTTCCACTCTTTAGGAATTGATTTGCCCAGAGATGCCATCCAACAGTACGAATGTTTAAAGGTAGCAACTGTTGAGTTAAATCAATCTTTATTGGGCGACCTTCATTTTTTTGGAACAGAAGAGTCGATCACTCATGTAGGGATGGTCGTGGAAGGAAATACATTTATCCATACTCAAGGGTATGTAAAGGAAGAGTCTCTGGATGCGCATTCCACAATGGCAAATATGACTTTAATCGAAAAACGAATAGCAACCTGTTCAATTGCAGAGGTATTACTGGCGTGACATTGCAAAATGGATATCAGAAGAATGGTTCATTATTGAATCAAGCAGTTTTGGTGCTGAACACAAACTATTCCCCCTTGACGATTTGCACAGCACGGCGTGCGATTTGTTTAGATTATCTAAATAAGGTGGAAATTCTGGAATCCTATGGAGAAGAAGTTCATTCTCCATCTGTTTCTCTGCATCTGCCAAGCATTGTAAAATTAAGAGATTTTGTGAATTTCAATAGCATGAGTGTTGCCTTAAGTAGAAGAAATATCCTTCTTAGGGACGATCATAATTGTCAATATTGTTCAACAAAATCCGGTCCGTTTACGATTGATCATATTGTCCCGAAAGAACGCGGAGGTTCAGATTCATGGGAAAATTTGGTCACAGCTTGTCAACCTTGCAATAGAACAAAGGGAAACCGTACACCCGAAGAAGCAAAAATGCCCTTAAACAGGAACCCTAGAAAACCGAATAGAATACATTACTTTCAACAATTCATTAAGGACAAACAGGTGTCTTGGCGCCCTTATTTATTTTTAGATCCATTTTAATGAAAGCGAAACCTTTGATATGAAAAGAATCCTCAGCGGAATCCAGCCTTCCGGTCAATTGCATCTCGGAAATTATTTTGGCATGATGCAACGCATGATTCGGTACCAAAAAGAGAATGATCTCTTTTGCTGTATCGTGAATTATCATGCATTGACAACGGTTCAAGATGCTTCAACATTAAGTAAAAACACTCTTCAAGCTGCTATCGATTTTATTGCTTTGGGGATGGATCCGGAAGCATCTACATTTTGGGTTCAGGGCGACGTGCCGCAGGTCACAGAATTAACTTGGCTGATTTCTAATGTTACAGGCGTAGGTCTCATGGAACGTGGAACGTCTTACAAAGACAAAATAGCGCAGGGTTTAACGCCTAATATGGGGCTTTTCAATTATCCGATATTAATGGCCTCGGATATTCTGCTATTTGGCGGTGAACTTGTTCCGGTAGGAAAAGATCAGAAGCAACACTTAGAAATGACTCGCGATATTGCCAAGAAGTTTAATCGGACTTTTGGCGATGTTTTTGTTATCCCCGAACCTGACATAGCGGAAGAATTGCAGATGATTCCGGGAACGGATGGTCAAAAAATGAGCAAATCCTACGATAATATCATTCCCATATTTGGGAATGAAAAAGCGATAAAAAAGAGAGTGATGTCCATGGTGTCAGACTCAACTCAGATTGAGGAACCAAAGGATTTTTCATCACCCATTTTCCAACTTTTCTCTCTTTTTCTTGATTCAAATGAAGTTGTAGAATGGAAAACAAAAGCTTCGCAACCCGGACTTGGGTGGGGAGAAGTTAAATCATCTCTTTTTGAAAAAATGATGACTTATTTTGAAGACGCTCGTACGAAAAGAGAAGATTTAATCATTCATCAGGACGATGTAAAGGATATGCTTAAAACCGGAGCAAAAAAAGCATCTGCGATTGCAGATGAATATCTGGATAAGGCTAGAGAATCTACCGGAATTTCTTATGGCCGTTAACCCCTTTCAAGTCCGATTGAATAATTATGAGGGCCCACTGGACCTATTGCTTTATTTTATTCGCCGCGATGAAATGGATATTTATGATATCCCTATTGCCAAAATCACTGAGGAATACTTGACCACACTGGATCAGGCTCGTTCATCTAATGTGGGCATTGCCGGTGAATTTGTAGTCATGGCTGCTACGCTGATGCGAGTAAAAGCAAAAATGCTTTTACCCCGCCCGGAATTGGATGATGAAGGAGAACTTATTGATCCAAGAACGGAACTTATGCTTCAGCTTCAGGAATATACCCGGTTTAAAGATGCAGCCTCAAATTTGGATATTCTTGCCAATGAAGAAAATCAATTATTCAAGCGGACAACAAGAGAACTTTTGGATGAAGCTGAAGCAATCCCCGGATTATACTTAAAAACTGTTTCATTGTTTGATCTTGCAACGCATTTCAAAACGGCAATAGAAAATCGTCCTGTGATGAACCCGGTTGAACTCCATCGAGAAATTGCAAGTTTTGATGATCAAAAAAATAATATTCTTGCCTCTTTAGATGGTGAAGGGAAGCTCAGGTTTTCTACCCTTATCAACAAATTTAAATCCAAAATCGAAATGATTGTTGCATTTCTTGCATTGTTAGATTTGATTCGCTTAAAAGAAGTTGTCGTGTATCAAAATGAATTATTTGAGGATCTGGAAATTCATAAAGTAATTATAACCTGATGCGCCAAAACGAACAACTTCAAATATTGGAGGCACTATTATTTGCAAGTCCGGAGCCATTGAATCAAACACGGATGAATAATGCGTTTGAAGCTGACCCGCCAAAATTATCTGATTTAATTAAAAAGCTCCGGGATAAATATGAAAAGGAAAAACACGGATTCGAAGTAAGAAAAGTTGCGGGTGGCTATCAATTCGCAACCCGTGCAGATTTCAGCCCATGGGTTCGCCGATTAATTCAAAATCCTTCACAATTAAAATTATCAGGCGCAGCGCTTGAATCGCTTGCGATTGTAGCCTATAAGCAACCTTTAAGTAGATTTGAAATTGAATCTGTTCGTGGCGTGGATTGCTCGGGTGTACTAAAAACTTTATTGTCTCGTCAGTTGCTTAAAATTGCTGGAAGGGCCGAAGGTCCGGGCAGGCCTCTTTTGTACGGAACGACTAGGGAATTTTTAGAACATTTTGGTTTAGATCGTATTTCCGATCTACCGCGACTTCGTGAAATCACCGAATTAACTGCCACAGAAGAACCAAATTCTGACCATACCGATGCGTCTGAATAAATTCCTTGCGCATGCCGGAGTAGCATCCCGAAGAAAAGCGGATGAACTAATTCGCTCTGCGACCACTACGGTTAACGGGAAAATGGTAACAGATCCTGCTCTTGATGTGAATTCTACGGATGATATTTATTTTGATGGATCTCGCATAAAAATATCGGATGAAATGATTGTGTTGATGCTTCACAAACCGATAGGTTTCATTACCTCTGTCAGCGATCCGGAAGGCCGCCGAACAGTTATGGAATTGGTTCCTGTCAAGGAAAGAATGTTTCCGATTGGTAGGTTGGATCAAGATACTACAGGATTGTTATTATTAACCAATGATGGCGAACTTTCTCAAGCACTGTTACATCCAAAGTATAAAATACCTCGAAAGTACATAGCTGTGACAGATCGTCCAATTCAGCCAAAGGAAATTCAAAAGCTAAAAAGAGGCATGCATATTTGGGATAACATTAAAGGGAAGGCTAAAGTAAACCATCAAAAAACGGTTAAAAAACGTACAACCATTGAATTAGAACTTCGGCAGGGAAAAAAGAGGGAAATCAGGAGGATTATGGATCGATTGAAGATAAAATTATTTTCACTCCACCGGTCGCATTTTGGATCCCTTTCATTGGGCAATTTAAAGCAAGGAGAAGCACGAAAACTCACCGACAGTGAAAAGGAAAATTTACAGGCGATTTGCGGGCTTAATAATAATAAATCGAGTGAAAAACGTAAATAAGGGTATGGAGTACTTCTATTGATTTTCAATAGTTCTAAAACTAAATTGCTTGGCTTTTTGAGAATCTAAAACTATGATTATCGCTATCGATGGTCCGGCTGCGTCCGGAAAAAGTACAACTGCTCGCAAAGTGGCTCAGCAATTGGAATTTTTATATCTCGATACGGGCGCCATGTACCGATGCGTGACGTTGGCTCTTCTAGATCAACATATTTCGATCTCAGATGTATCGGCGGTTAATAACCTGTTGGAATCAATAGATGTGAACCTCTCAGAAGATGATGGAAATCCTATGGTTCATTTGAATAAAAAAAATGTAACTGACAAGATTCGTTCAGCTGAGGTAACATCTAATGTGAGTGCTGTAAGCGCCATCCGAGAAGTCCGGAAAGCAATGGTTCGGATGCAAAGAAAAATTGCATCTAATTCAAATTGTGTAATGGAAGGTCGCGATATCGGAACGGTAGTTTTCCCAAATGCAGAAGTAAAAATCTTTTTGGTAGCCGATGCAAATGTAAGAGCTGTGCGACGGCAAAAAGACCTTCTGGCTTTAGGTGAAATGAACTCGGTAGATGAATTGGTGAAGGAAATCGAAAAACGGGATGCATTTGATTCCACTCGAGAACATTCACCACTTCAAAAAGCAAAGGATGCTTTTGTAATCGATACAAGTCATGTGACAATCGATGAGCAGGTATCAGAGATAATTGAAATTGTTAACCAAAAAAAGAGAAAATAACGAATATTATGAGCAAAGAAGAACAGACATTAGAACAGACGTTAGATGTTGCTGTAGAATCACCTACAGATGAATCAGCATCGGACGTCAGTGTTGATTCCGAATCTTTGGAAGAGACACCTTTGTCATCCAATGGAGGAAACGACATTCATTATAATTATTTAGGCGACGATCTATTTAAGGATATCAAACGCATTAATGTGGATGATTTAACCACCGAACCCGATGATAACCATCTTGAGCAAAAACTTTTAGACAGTTATTTGGAAACGATATCGGACATTTCCGAAAACCAATTAATCAAGGGTCGTGTAATTGGGATGAACGAAAAAGAAATATTGATTGATATCGGATTTAAATCTGAGGGAATCATTGACCGAAATGAATTTTCTGATGAAGAATTGCCGAAAGTTGGCGAAACGCTTGAAGTATATTTAGAATATCTGGAAGATAGAACCGGGAGAACAGTTTTATCGAAAGAAAAAGCTGATTTTATGCGTCGCTGGAAAAACCTTCGTGAATTTTTTGATAATGAAACAATCATAGAAGGTACCATTACAAAAAGAATAAAAGGTGGTATGGCAGTGGACCTAGAAGGGGTTCAAGCTTTTTTACCTGGTTCGCAAATCGACTTAAGACCCGTACGTGATTTTGATCAATTTGTTGGCAAAACCATTAATTTGAGAATTGTCAAATTAAACGAAATGCGGAAAAATATTGTGGTCTCACATAAAGTGATTATGGAAGAGAGCATGAAAGAACAACGTGATGCCTTATTTGAAGATTTGGATATTGATCAAATTATGGAAGGACGAGTTAAGAATATAACAGACTTTGGTGCTTTCATTGACCTTGGCGGAATTGATGGATTGCTTCATATTACAGACCTTACCTGGGGTCGGGTTGGTCATCCGTCTGAAGTGGTTTCCTTAGACGATTCGATTACGGTTAAAATCATAGACTATGATCGTGAAAAACAACGGATATCTTTGGGTCTAAAGCAACTTACTCCGCATCCATGGGAACAAGTTGCAAGCAAATATCCCGAAGGAACGAAAATTAATGGTAAAGTTGTCAGCATGAAAAATTACGGTGCATTCGTAGAACTTGAGCCCGGTGTTGAGGGTTTGATCCATGTATCAGAAATGTCCTGGACGCGACATGTTAAAAATCCTTCTGAAATTTATTCCATGAACGATGATGTGGAAGCTGTTGTGTTAGGCGTGGATGCTGATGAACGGAAAATTAGCCTTGGCATAAAACAACTCCAGGACGATCCCTGGGACGCCATTGAAGATAAATTCACCGTTGGGGATGTTAGCAAAGGCAAGGTAATTAATTTAACCCAGTTTGGCGCATTTGTCGAATTAGAAGAAGGCATTGAAGGCTTAGTGCATATTTCTGATTTATCTTGGACCAAAGTATTACGGCATCCTAAGGAGATTGTAGAAAAAGATCAGGAAATTGAAGTCCGCATCTTAGAAGTTTCACGAGAGAATAGAAGAATATCTCTCGGGCTCAAACATGTGCAAGAGGATCCATGGCCTGATATAATCAAAGAATATCAATCTGGTAAAGAAGTTTCAGGAGAAATTCTTCATATATTAGAAAAGGGGATTATTCTCAAACTTGAAAACGGCATTGAAGGTATTATTCCTTTTTCTAGAAAAAACAAAAAAGACCGCAAAGAATTGATGGGGAAATTTGAAAAAGGCGGTACCTTAAAGGGTGTGGTGATGGAAGTGAGACCGGATGATAAAAAGATTGTACTATTGTCCGAAGAAATAGGATCAACGAACAAAGAAGATGTTTTAGATGATGTTCAATCTTTTCTTAAATCTCAGGACGCACCTGCTGGTGAAAAAATCGAAATACCACAGGATGATGACTCAGACCCAATTAAACCTGATGAGACTGACGAATCTACCGAAGATAACAAAAAGGAATAATTAACCGTATGGGCCTTATGAATGCTTAATATAAAGGCCTTTTTCGATAAACAGAAAATGATTCTGGTCCTTGGTTCTGTTGGACTAGCATCATTACTCTGGGTATTTGTTGTTAGTGGCAACATCTATTCTCTGGATGTTGAAATTCCCATTGAAGGCCGCAATCTTCCAGCCAAGAAAGCGTTAAAAGCAGAAATGCCGGACAATGCTCTCATCAAATTAAAAGGAACTGGCAGAGCTCTTTTTAAAACATTGGTCCTGAAAAATTTTCTTTCTGATTTTAAACTCGTTCTCGATTTAGAACGTATTTCGGAAGAATATGATTTTTACTTGAATGACTATTTTGAACGATATCCCCAAAAAGTAGTTATCGCTCCATCACTGGAAGTGGAATATGTAGAAGTCATTTATCCTGATTCGATTCATATTAGCCTTGATGCATACAAAGAAAAAATTGTGACTGTAAAACCAAGTTTAATGGTACAGCCAGCACCGGGATACACGTTAGTTGGCGACCTTATCGTAGAACCATCGCAAGTACAAATTGCGGGATCACGGAAAATAATTGAATCAATCCAATTCATTTCAACTATATCAGACACACTGAATAATGCTGTTTCTTCTGCGACTAGAATATTGAAGTTTGAACTCATTCCAAATAAATTAGTAGAATACACACCCAATCAAGTTGCTGTTTCAGCCAAAATTCAACCAATTACGGAAAGAATTATCAGCGATGTACAGGTTCTCATTAATAATATACGTCCGGATGTCCGTGTATTTCCAAGCCCCCAAACTGTATCACTTACTGTTATAGGTGGCGCTGATTATATTGCAAATATTCAACCGGAAGACATTGAGGTATCCATTGATTTTAATAAACGGTGGAACCCGGGGCAAACATGGTATGAACCGGATGTTCGCGTACCTGAACATGTCATTGAATGGATGGATTTATCACCTCGTAACATTGAGCTTGTTGTTACTCGCAAACGTCAATGACCGTATTAGGAATTGAAACTTCGTGCGATGAAACGGCTACTGCACTTTGCAGAGATGGATCTATTTTATCATCTATTGTTAGCTCGCAAATAATTCATAAAAAGTTTGGTGGAGTCGTGCCGGAATTGGCTTCAAGAGAACACGAGCGCTTACTGAATACACTCATTAAGGAATCATTGGATGCGGCAGGATTAACCCTCAAAGATCTCGAAGGCATAGCAGTCACCCAAGGTCCGGGACTCGCTGGTACTCTATTAACGGGATCCTGTTTTGCTAAAGGACTTGCGCAAGGTTTGGAATTGCCTATTGTGGGGGTCAACCATTTAGAAGCACATATCTTTGCGAACTTTCTTGCAGACCCTACGTTAGAATACCCATTCGTTTGCCTTCTTGTTTCTGGTGGACATACACAACTTTGGCATGTGAAAGAATTGAAAAAATATATATTAATGGGTGAAACAAGAGATGATGCTGCCGGTGAGGCATTTGATAAAGGTGCTCGAATTTTAGGGCTTGGTTATCCCGGTGGTCCGGAAATCGAATCCATCGCAAAAACAGGTGATGAAAATGCTATTTCATTTCCTCGAGCTTTTATCCATTCAGATACAATTGAATTCAGTTTCAGCGGATTAAAAACATCACTTTTATATAAAATGAAATCCGAAGAAAGTTCAAAATCGGAGGGACTTTCTAAAAACGATATAGCTGCAAGTTATCAAAAGGCCATCATTGATGCTTTAATTTCAAAGTGCGTTCTAGCGATTAAACAGACTAAATCTAAATCCTGTGTCATAGCTGGAGGGGTAGCGGCGAATCTGAGGTTAAGGGAAATGGTTGCCAGGTCATTAAATGATTGCCGGGTCCTGTACCCCGATCTTTCATTGTGCACAGACAATGCGGCTATGGTTGCATTTTTAGGTGAAAAACTTTTGATATCAGGTAAAACAACTCCCTTGGAATTCCCTATTTATCCAAACCTCTCATTGGCTTAACCATTGCATATTGAAATTCTAAGGGGTTTGGACCCTTTGTTCGGAATTGTGATTATAAGTGCAATCCTATCATTGGCTTTTGGATTTCATTCTTTGAGAGGACATCCTAAATTTACTATTCTAGTTTGTCTCCGAATTTTAAGTCTTTTTCTTTTGGTTTTTTTATTGTTCCAGCCGGTTATTCATTGGAAAACCCAATCACACATTCCACTTAAATGGAATGTATATCTTGACAATTCCGTTAGTATGAGATACCATCAATCTCTTTCATTACAATCCATAAAAAATGGGGTTGAGTTTGTTGAGAATGAAATAAGAATGAAAGAAACAAGCTATTCATTATTTCAGTTTTCCAGAGAGTTGAATGAGGTACGCAATTTTTCTTTAAATGCCGATGGTTCAGCGACGGATTTAGGAATAGTATTAGATCATATATTATCAGAACAAGATACTTTAGCGGGATCAATCATCATCACAGATGGCCAATTAACTCAAGGGAAACACCCGAATTCATTTGGAGTAATTGAGAGTCCAATTCATATAATTGCTGTAGGAGATTCTATTCCCATGGTTGACATTGCCATTAAATCTATTGATGCACCAACGGTAGCAATAAAAGGGGAATCCATAAAGGCAGATGTAATTGTACAGGCAGCTGGCAAGTTGAAAAAACCTGTAAATGTTTCACTTTACCAAGGATTAAAATTATTGGGTTCAAAAAGAGTTCAAATTCAAGGTGGTGGTTCAGAAAAAGCAATTTCATTTCAATTTCGTTCAAAACAAATCGGTACTTGGAAATATTTAGCAAAAGTATCTTCAACTAGTGAAGAAATAAATATTGAAAACAATCAGCAACTATTCGAAATAAATATCTTAAAGGATCGCTATCCTGTTGCCTTAATCACGGGTTCGCCAAATTATCATACATCTTTGATCAAAAAATATATTAAGTCGTATCCTCGGATAAAGTTGGACCATTATGTACAAAAAAGTGAACAAATATTTTATCCATCCCTAGACAACTTTTGGAAATCATCCTATGATTTAATTATACTGGATAATTTTCCTTCGACTCCGATTCCTAAATCTTTGCAACGGGTTTTTGGTAAAAAAGTCATTAAAGAACAATCATCTTTGGCGTGGGCTTTTGGTCCAAATATGAGTAAAAATACTGCTGAATCTATATTCCCCTTTTTTCATATAAAGGGACATAAATTGACAACAAAAACAGATCCATCCGAATGGTCTTTTACGGATGATGTCAATGTGGATTCTTTTATTCAATTATCCGCTAACACATCTTCGGTTTTTCCACCGCTTAGACTGCTTGATTTTTCAATCACCCCAACAAAACAAGAAGTGGAAATTTTAGCTACGTTAGATAATGAAAAAACTTATCCAATCTTTATTCGAAGTGAAATAAACGGACTACGGAGTTTTATTTTTGGTGCATCTGACATGTATAAGCTTCATTATTCCATGAACGAATTAGAGAATAGTAATTTCCTCGAAAAATATTGGCACAGTGTGTTTAATTGGTTGTTGAAATCTGGTGCTGAAAATGAATTATATTTTAGATTGAATAAAAAATCTTTTCAACAGGGCGAAGAAATTCATATAACAGGAACCCAAAAAGGGATCGACGACCCAGCGTCAGCCCGGGCATTTATAACTGTAATAAAAGATGGAAAAAATGTGAATTCTGCGGAACTTCACTTCAACCTAAGTCATTCCCGATGGGAAGGAAATATCTGGGCATCGAGTCCTGGGGATTACTCGTATGAAATAGGTGTTGAACATGGAAATATTACATCGATTCATAGAGGGGAATTTATTGTTAAAGAAAGCCAAATTGAACTAAATCGAGTTTTTGTGAACCGACTATTGTTGAAGAAGCTGGCAAAAAATTCTGGTGGAAAGTATATTCCATGGGCATCCCGGGCAGATGTGTCTAAACTTGATATGAATCAATCAAAAAATATTACCAATCGGGCAAACATTAAATTCAGTCAAAACCCTTGGGTGGTTGTTTTATTGCTACTTTTATTATGCTTTGAATGGACAATTCGGAGATTTTCAGGCCTCCCTTAGATAAAAATATTTTTATAAATATATATTACAATAAATGAAAAAAATTACAGTCATCGGAACAGGTTATGTTGGGTTGGTGAGCGGCGCAGGTATTTCGGATTTTGGGCATTCCGTAACTTGTGTTGACATTGATGAATCAAAAATTTCATCATTAGAAAATGGTAAAATTCCAATCTATGAGCAAGGTTTAGAATCCTTAGTAAAACGAAACGTTGAAGCAAAGAGACTCTTTTTTTCGAGCAATGTAGCTGCGGAAGTTGAAAAAGCAGATGTTGTGTTTATTGCTGTGGGAACCCCTCAAGATAACAACGGTACGGCAGATATATCCGCGGTGTTAAAAGCATCCGAAACGATTGGTTCATCTTTGAATGGATATAAAGTCATATGCACCAAAAGCACGGTTCCCATTGGTACCGGACGAAAAGTCATTGAGGCAATAAAAAATAATGCAGGCTCATCTGCGATGTTTGACTATGTTTCCAATCCTGAATTTTTACGGGAGGGTGCAGCGGTACAGGATTTCACCCATCCGGACCGCGTGGTTATTGGTGCGGAAACTCAAAAAGCGTTTGAATTCATGAAAGATGTGTATCATCCGCTTTACATTAACGAAACTCCTATCATTCACACGAATATTGAGACTGCAGAAATGATAAAATATGCGAGCAATGCTTTTCTTGCACTCAAAATAAGTTACATCAATGAAATAGCAAATTTTTGTGAAGAAGTAAACGCAGATGTTTTTCATGTTGCCAAGGCGATGGGTTTGGACGGTAGAATTAGTCCTAAATTTTTACATCCAGGTCCAGGCTATGGCGGATCTTGTTTCCCAAAAGATACGAATGCTCTTGCTTCTCAGGCAGAATCAGCCGGTGTCCCGCTTAAAACTATTCAAGGCGCGATTGATGCAAATACCAATCAAAAATCCAGAATGGTTGATAAATTAAGAATATTACTAGATGACTCTTTTAATGGAAAAAGGATTGCAGTTCTCGGTCTTAGCTTTAAACCCGAGACTGACGATGTTCGCGAATCATCTTCTATTTCGATGATATCTGCACTATTGAATGAAAGCGCTACGGTTTGTGCATATGATCCTGTATCTAATGATAATATGTCATCATTCTTTTCCAAAGTGTCCTATCAAAATTCAGTATACGACGCTGTAAAAGATGCTAACGCTGCAGTAGTAATGACCGATTGGAACGAGTTTCGGAGTATGGATATTCCTCGTATTAAATCACTGATGAAAACTGCGGTTATTCTAGATACGAGAAATATCTTAAATATTACTGAATTAGATGAAAACGGAATAGTGTATGATAATGTTGGCCGGAAGCCCAGGGCAAAGTGATGACGTATAAATATATAAAATTTATTTTAATCGGATTCATCTTTTTTATTTCTAAATCAAATGCGCAGGATGACAATAATTACAAAGGCACAATTGATCCAAAAAAATATGGATGGCAGGAAGATTTGGACGAAGAAAATCAATTGCAAAACCAAGTTGATTACGAATATATATCGTTGGAGAAAGCCATTGATCCGAATACATATATTTTAGGTCCGGGTGATGTGCTTGGAATTAATATCATTTCATCAAAATCTATGAGTTATTCACTTAGAATTCTGCCGTCCGGTGACATTTTAATCCCAACCGTCGGTTCGTTATCGCTACATGGTAAAACACTTCAAACGTCTATTCAAATTATCCATTCGTATATCCAAAAGAATGCATTTCCAAATTCAAAGATTTCGATTTCCCTAGAAAATATCAAACGATTCAAAGTTCAAATTTCTGGTGCAGTTCATATTCCAGGGTTTATTGAAGTTACCGGAGTGTCGAGATTGTTGGATGCTGTAGAATTAGCTGGCGGTGTACAAAAATATGCAAAATCTAATTTGATTACAGTGATTCGAGATGGTAATTCTTCGCAATATCACCCAGGTAAATTCTTAATCACAGGAGATTTAAAACATAATCCAGTATTAAAAGAAAAAGATATAATTCATGTATCGTTTGACAGAAATTTTGATACCGAGAATGAGGATTTATCAGACTATAATTTGAGTCAGGTCCTGGTGATAGGTTTTGTACAAGTTCCCGGTGGTTTTCGGCATATACCTGGATATAAAGTTCGAGATTATATTGCACTTCGGGGTGGCCCTACAGAATCAGGAAGCTTAACGGGAGCTCGCGTTGTAAGAAAGGATGGGACGGTGCTGTCAGGCGCATTAAATGAATCGGTATATCCTGGGGATATTATTGAAGTACCTGCTACTTTTCAATATCGATTGTTCGGGAAAACGAGTGCTACGCAAATTATTTCAGCATTTTTATCCATTTATTTAGCCTATGAAGCAACGTTACGCTGATTAATTATGAAATTAACAGATCACGAACAAAAAATCCTTGAGCTGATTCAAAAGCATCCTGAAATCCTTTCAGAAACAAAGTCAAGAGAACATTTCGCTAATAAAATTGGCCTGTCCGAAAAAACACTTAGAAACAGAATAGGTGAATTGAGAAGACTTAATTTAATTGAAGAATTAGAACCGACCTCATCCGTTTATAAACAAAAACACAGATCTAATTTGGGGATTCAAACGATTGAATTAGATAATGCATTTGCCTCTATAATGAGGCATAAAAAGGTTTTCCTAAACATTTGGTTAACTATAACACTTATCTTGGGATCAACTGCCTTTGTATTGCCAAAATGGTACGAGGGAAGAGCGGTTATTCTTCCTCCATCTAATGAATCGTCTCAGTTTGGAACTGGCGGACTTGGAGGATTACTGGGAATGGGGGGATTGATTGATGTATTCTCGAACACCGGTGGAGGTCAAGATAGGTTTTTGGCAATTCTTAAGAGCGATAGATTATTACAAATACTTGAGGAAAAATATGATTTTCAATCCAAATACGGAACGGATGATTTAGAGGCAACACTTGATAAACTAGGTAAAAAAATAACCATTATAATTGAAGATGAAAATCAAATAGTCATTTCGGTATTGGATCCAGAACAAAATCAAGTTGCAAATATTACCAATGGAACTGTTCGTATACTCGATTCCCTAAATATTGTTTTAAGTAACACACAGGCGCGAGGATCGAGATTGTTTATTGAAGATCGGGTTAATGAGGTACTGGATTCGCTCAAAAGTCTTGAAATTCAATTGACTGAATTTATGGAAACTGAAGGTGTACTCAGTCTTGAGGATCAGGTGTCGGTTGGAGTGGAAAGAGCAGCAGAGTTGCAGGCACTAATTATGTCGAAAGAAGTGGCATTGTCAGTTGCAGAACAGATGATGGATACAAATCAACCCAAGTTGAAACAATGGCGCCATGAGTTAAGTCAGTTAAAAAAAGATTTTAATGAATTTTTCAAAAGTGATTCTAACAATCAACTATTGCCGAGTTTTTCAAAAGTGCCAAAGCTGGCGACAAAGCTTACAAGACTCCAACGCGCAGTTGAATATCATGTAAAACTTCTAGAATTTTTAGGGCCTCAATATGAACAGTCAAAAATTGATGAGGTAAAGGACATTCCAACACTTCAGGTTTTAGATTGGGCAATACGACCTGAAAATGAAGCACGTCCTCGGAAAATCTTAATCATTGTAGGAGGATTCATCCTTGGATTTTTTCTGGCTTACTTTTGGGTTTATATAAAGGACTTTAAAACCAAATACCAAATTTGATTCCAATGATTTCTATTGTGGTATGTTAAGTGTAATTGGAATTATAACAATTTTTCTTATTGCTGGGATTTTCATCGTATCCTGGTTTAAAATAAATCCTACTTTAGGCACAATCCTTGCTGTTAGTTTTGCTTTACGTGCGATTGTTGTTCTTTTGCAGGAATTATTTCAAATTGCACCTTATACGTGGGATGAAGGATTATTTATGACCATGGGAATTAAGGTAAAACATTTTTTAGATGGGTCCCGTTCGTCTCTACCATTTAGAACGCTTGCCGGGGTACCAGCTTACGGATCATTGCTTGGAGGTCTTTTTTATCTCTATGAAGTGGATACAATTTTACCTCGGATATTAAATGTTCTTTTTGGAACCGGTGCTGTATTCTTGACTTGGAAACTATCCGCCTTAGTTGGTTTAAAAAATAAGTATTGTTTGTTAATGGCTACGATTGTCGGATTTACACCAAGTTATATTTTGTATTCAGCCTTGATTATGCGGGATATGCTGATTTGGTTATTGTTGTTGGTTTTGCTATACCTTTGGGTGAAGTTTATTCAAGATCTCGACTCAAAATCATTCTGGATTGCTTTTATACCGGTTGCTATGCTAACAATTTTGAGACCTCAATATGCACCGGTCTTCGCGATAATTCTTGGATTTATTGCTTTTAGTTATGCTCAGAGATTACGATTTAAATGGAAGCAAATATCCTTACCCGGATTACAGTATATATTATTCTCTATTTTTTTATCCGTAGTTTTAGTTGGGAGTATTTTTCTGATATTATCTGAAATTGCCCGTTGGGAAAATTCTGATGTTCTGGACTACTTGGTTAGCCAGCATCATTGGAGAACCCAAGGTGGAGCAGCCTATTTAATCGATCAAGAATTCACCAATTTATTGGATGTGGTGTGGTTCTTCCCCTTAAGATTTATTCATTTTACATTTGGTCCTTTTTTATGGAATAGCGGTTCGATTCAAATGATGGCTAGTGCAATGGAAGCCCTAGTTGGAACAATATTCTTTTTACTGCTGGTTTTTTATTCACCAACCTTATTTAAAAGTAACAATAGCAATCGTTTGGGTATTATACTTTTAATAGTATTCGCATTAATCAATATTGCTGCGGCCAGCATTATCGACTCTAATTATGGAACAGCCATGCGCCATCGTATGGTATTTATGCCTTTTATTTTTATGGCTGTTTTGTGGTTACGACAGCAGAGAATTATATTGAAGCAAAATAATGATAGTTTATTAATATAAAAATGATTTGGAATGAAATTTAAATTAATCCACCATATAGGCGGTGCTTCCATTTTAGTCATTCTAGGTTCATTGGCTTCCTTTGGGGCAAATGTTATCTTAGGAAGATCCTTGCCTCAGGACGCATTTGGGACTTTTTCACTTTTCCGGTCAGTCATGTTTTATCTGCCTATTTTTGCTTTCCTTGGGTTTGGAAATGCTTTGATAAGGTTTTCCCGGGAAAATGAATTTTCTAACATCAATTGGAAGTTGCCTCTCAGAAAGATGGATTTTATTGCTGCTGGTGTTTTATTATTGGCTGTTTTAGTAATTCAAAGAATATATCCATTTTCTTTCATCGAGTCGATGTTGTTGGGAATCGCGGCATGGTTATTCGCTCGATCCCTAATAACTAATTCCATCCTGCGGATCATGCGAAAAATGGTTTTAGGTCAATTCACATCTATTGTATGGCGGTACATATTTTTCATTTTTCTTGTGGTAGCAGCAATTTGGTTTGAGCTTCAATTGGAATTTGTATTAATACTCTTTTTCTTGTCATTTGTCGTTATGTTTGTGATTGCGAAATTTATAGATCGAAATATTCAAGTTGGTAAAAATTCAGTCCGGTTAAAAAAGATTTTCGATTATGGTTCTACATTATTTGTCATCAACATTATTACTATTTTGATGACACAAATGGACAAACTCATTGTATCCATGACTTTAGGGACAGTTTCGGTTGGAATTTATACTGGAGTTTCTTTGGTAGCTCTTACCGTCTTCAATCTTGCCGGTACCACAATAGGCAATGTATTAATGCCACATTTAGCCCAAGGGAAAAGAATCCAACTTATCGAATTTTTATTATATTTTTTCATCATTCCCGTTTTTTTAATAATTTTTGCATTTCTAAGCATTGAACAATTGAACACAATATTATTTGACGGAAAATATTCCGGATTTAATCAGTTACTTCAACTTTCCATTGTTTTAGGATTAATGCAATATTACCACAATCTTATCGAATTTTCTCTTGGAGGCCTCAGCAGTGAAAGGAGCTTAAAATTATTTTTGGGAACAATATTATTTTCATTATTATTATTGTTTGTTCTATCATTTATACTGGTTGCCAAACATGGTCTTGTAGGGATTATAATGGGATGCATTGTTGCTTGGCTATTTAGAAACTTTGTGGGCGCCATACTGCTGGGAAAAATTTTGATAAAAGAAAAGGTGTTATTCGAATGAAATTATTCTTTCTAAGAAGTTGGTATTATTGATTTAGCAAAAAATTCCCCATAAGTCGATCCCCCTCAGGTGGGGAAAACCGCTCTGCACAATTTCCTGGGAAAAAAGTTAATTCACCAAAGAATATTTTATTATTATTTTGCACATAAAGATCAACCCTGCAATATTTAATATTTTCGGATATTTTTTCAGAAATTGAAATCATTTCTGATAGGCATTCTGGTGTTTCAATTTGGCGTTCGTCATGTGGGTAACCCATAGAAATATTTAAAAGTTTCCAATCTTTAGTGTATAATTGCCGAGTATGGTTTTTGAATCTCCCAAGATCAAGTTGAATGGCTTTTACTCTTCCGCTACTACAAAAGTATTTATAATCTCTTACCGGTTCTTTGTTCACATTATATAACATTTTTTCCACGATAATTTTTCTTTTTAATCCTTTGTAATTTGGTTCTCTGCTACGAATATAATAATCTTCTAAAAGCCAATCACTCATTTCTTTAATATCGCTAGAGTTTAGGATTTGGTCTTTTGGAATTATTTTTATATATCCGCTTGAATGAGTAGGTTTAATAATAACATCCATATCGAATTTTTTTCCTAAGAGCTCATTTGGTTCATTAACAACAATCACGGTTTCATTTAGATATTGACCTAACCCAAGTTCAAGAATCCAATCCTGAATATCCTCTTTATCAGTTACCCTTCCTTGTTTTGAGTAAAAATTATAATTAAATATTTTTTCTGAGAGAAGAATTTCATTCATTTTTTTTGGATTCCAGATATTTGGAAAATATTTCAGTCTATATGAACTATTTAAATATGAAATTAATGAGTCGAAAAATCTGCCCATTGGTAAATAAAATTGAGGTTTATTTTGCATCTTTTATATTGATGAATTGTGTGCTATTTGTGGTTGGTTCAATTTTATTCTTTCCTTCGTATTATTTTTCAAACGAATATCTCATTTTTAAGGATATTGTCATATGAAGAAGAGATATTATTATCTCTAAATTAAATAGGAAACAATTAAGTTTGCTTGATATTAGATAAGTCTTCAAGTGGTTAAACAAAATAATTTCCAAAAATGTAAAATTATCCTAACCGAATAAAATGAATTTTAGAGATAAAATAAAGAAAGTGCATAGTCTTTCTGCAATGAATACATTATCAACTGATAAATGAAAAAAGTTATAACATTTGGGACCTTTGATTTATTTCATGTAGGTCATTTAAACATTCTGGAGCGAGCAAGGACTGAAGGAAATTATTTAATTGTAGGTGTTTCAACCGATCAATTGAATTACAATAAAAAACAAAAATACCCAGTTTGTTCGGAGGAAAACAGATTGCGGATTCTTAGTGCTTTACAAGTGGTTGATGAAGTATTTAAGGAGGAATCATTAGAATTAAAGGGAGAATATATTAAAAAATATAATGCAGATATCCTCGTGATGGGAAATGACTGGGAAGGGAAATTTGATGAATTCAAATCGTTATGTCATGTTGTTTATTTAGAAAGAACCCCATCTATTTCAACAACAGAACTCATTGAAATTATAAAAAACTAATTCTGATATAAGATGCTTATTCACCAAAAAAACGATAAGAAAGTTGATCCCATTTCATTCTTAATGATTGTTAGATAAGTGAAAATAATATTTTCGGCAAACACTTCTTGGTATCTCTATAATTTTAGAAAAAAATTGATTGAATCCATGGTATCTCGCGGTTGGGATGTCATATTAGTTGCACCTCAAGATGCGTACTATTGGAAAATTAAAATGCCCGGAATAAAATATATTGGATTACCAATTGACAGATATGGTTTCAGTCCACTTCACGCATGGGCTACCGTAAAGTCGTATTACAAAATTTTCAAGCGTGAGAAACCAGATGTTATTCATTTATTTACCATCAAACCCGTTATTTTAGGGACGATAGCAGCGCGTTTAGCCGGCATCCCAAAAATTGTGAATTCCATAACTGGGCTTGGCTATATTTTTACCAGCGGTAGCCGATTAAGAAAAATTGTGGAAACGGTGTATAGGAGCGTATTGACTTCATCCCGAGTAGATGTCATTTTACAGAATCCAGATGATGAAAAACTATTTCAATCGTTTTCAAGAATTCAAACAACGAAAATACATTTAATTAGAGGATCAGGCGTTGACTTGGAATCTTTCCTATTAGATGGGCTTAAACCACCATCTGAATTGGATAATCATTCAATTCATTTTATTATGTTTTGTAGAATGCTTTGGGATAAGGGAGTCCAAGAATTTGTGTCTGCCGCAGAATTAGTAAAAACTCATATTCCCAATGCTAGATTTCATTTAATTGGCGGAATTGAAACCGGTAGCCCAAATGAGGTTCCAAAATCGTGGCTTGTACAATTTCAAACTCATGACTTTATTCATTGGGTAAATCATGTTGAGGATATACGTCCATGGATTGCTGGGTCCCATGTTGTGGTCCTTCCAACATATTATGGAGAAGGAGTTCCAAAATCTCTAATTGAAGCTGCTGCTTTAACGAAACCGATTATTACAACCAATATTGCAGGATGCCGTGAAATTGTGATTGATCACTATAACGGATTGCTAATTCCACCGAATTCCGTGGAAGCATTGGTTAAGGCAATGATTCATCTTGGGCAGGATCAAATTTTAAGAGAGAAGATGGGGAAACAAGGAAGAACATTGGTTGAAAAGGAATTCGGAGATGGCCCGGTTATTACTTCTACTTCGGCTGTATATGGAATTGATTGTTAGGTTTACATTCAAACGATGAACATTTTCATTACAGGAAGTGCGGGGTTTATTGGCCGTCAACTTTGTAAGGCATTGGTAGATTTAAATCATCAGGTGACTGGGTTTGATACCAATCTATCAGGCAAAACAAAAAAGAATAACGTCATCAAAGGAGATATTCTTGATTATGAGCATTTAACTGAATCTATTCCCTCAGATACAGATTTAATTATTCATCTTGCAGCAGAACATAAAGATGAAGGTCCTTCAGTTAAAGATTACTTTCGTGTAAATGAATTGGGTACCAGCCATATTACCAAAGCAGCAATAGAAAATCACGTAAAGAAGATATTATTTTTCAGCACGGTAGGAGTCTATGGAGAACAAATTTGTGCAGATGAAAAATCGCAATTGAAACCGATCAATCCATATGGCGAATCCAAGGTCGCAGCGGAGAAAATAATTCTAAATTGGTCGAATGAATCAGCTGGCCGATCGGGATTGATAGTAAGGCCAACAGCTGTGTACGGCCCGGATAACCGAGCGAATATTTATCGTTTAATAAAACAAGCATCTACAGGAATGTTTATTATGCCTGGTGATGGTAAACATCATAAATCTGTTGTTTATGTAGAGAATGTTGTCGCTTCCTGTTTATTTCTTTTAGATCACTTTTCTCCCGGGATAAGTCAATTTAATTTAGTAGATGAACCGTCCATTCCCTTGAATGAACTCGTAGCGATTATTCGATCTTCATCCGGGAAATCAAGGAGCGTAATACATGTTCCATTACTTTTATTAAAATGCCTACTGCCAATATATGGAATACTGCAATTGATGAAAAAACGATCTCGTTCATTATCTTTTTCTCGCCTAGATAAATTCGGTTCTTCAAGTCAATTTGATGGACAGAAAATACGAAATTTGGGTTTTAAGCAACCCGCATCTACAGAAGATGGAATTAGGAAGACCATTGAGTGGAATAGAAAACATGGTTGGGATTGAGAGAATTTCTTGATTAACCAAAAATCAAATCATAACTTCGGGTAACCCTCAAGGAGTATTATCGAAATTAAACGCTAACAGTTTTTCCAGTTAAACAGGAGCCAAAACATGGATAGTCTGCATAGCGTTTCCCCAACACCAGATGTGACCGCCACCACGCGGTAGATTGATTCCGGTATAGTATATTCAATTATGACATCTGAATTTGTACATTCATTGCGCATTCGAGTCCCCAAGTGGATTATTTCTTGGGCGTTCCTGATTTCGGATACTATAGCGGGCATCCTTGCATTTTATATAGTTTTTCTTCCTGCTTCCCAGGAATTGCAATTGGATCCGATGTTTGTAGTTGGAATTTTCGTTGTCATTACGGTTGCTTGGGCTTGTTTGTTTTTTATTCTTGGTTTATATAAGGCTACATCAGATGTATCCCGATTTGGTGAAATTCAACGGGCGATAATTGCTTCATTTTCCTGTATTGTCTTAATGATTTTTCTTCAAGCGGTGCAAATCGTAACCCTACCCTATGAACCGGCTGTGGTACTCAATTACTGGTTATTTTTTATTTTATGTTTCAGTTTGGTGCGATTTAGTAGTAGATCATTACAGAAAGCCATGATAAGAAAAGGGATTGGGCTAGAAAAAATGATCATTGTTGGTCATAATCCGAGAGGAGAAAAAGTTGCCAGAGATATTGAAAAACATCCTGATTTTGGGTATGATTTGGTTGGCTTTGTACAGATTAAGGAAGAAGAAAATACAGATGAATTCGGGAACGTTCTTGGAACCGATGCTGACCTAAAAAATATTATAGTCAAAAATCAAATTGCTCATGTTGTTTTAGCGCCTGAAAAATCCGATCATTTTAGGTTGATGTCTCTTTTAACGCAGGCAAATGGCGTACCGACATCCATTAAAATTGTACCTGATCTTTACGAAGCCATTAGTGGAATGGCCCGAACGCAGCAATTATATGGTCTCCCATTAATTCAAGTTAATCCTGAACTGGAGACTTTATACAATCGACATGGGAAACGTCTCTTAGATCTTCTTATGGCCATACCAGCTTTTCTTTTATTTCTTCCCGCTTGGGTTGGTATCAGTATGGCTATTGCTTTTGATAGCAAAGGCACTATATTATATAAACAGGTGCGGGTTGGTAAAAAGCAAAAACTTTTTACTATTTATAAATTTAGATCTATGGTTCAGGACGCTGAAACAGAAACGGGTCCTGTGTGGGCTATGGAAGGTGACAACCGGATTACAACGGTCGGTCGGTGGCTCCGTAGATTTCGTTTTGACGAAATCCCTCAGCTCATCAATGTGATTAAAGGGGAAATGAGTTTGGTTGGACCTCGACCGGAAAGACCATCCATTATAGAACGATTAATTTTGGAATATCCTTTTTATTACCGGCGTCATTCTGTGCGTCCGGGTATCACTGGTTGGGCTCAGATAAAACATCCTTACGACCAGCGTATTGAGGATGTAAGAGAAAAATTAAAATATGATTTTTTCTATATTGAAAGTTTAACCCTCAATCTTGACATTAAAATTCTGCTGAATACTGCTTGGGTTATGCTTTCAGGCAAAGGTAGATGATAGATACGTCTACGGTTGGAAATATATCCAATCTGCTCTACTTTCTTTTCTCTTAAAACACCCAATTAACCATGATACCTATTTCTATTCTACGGGATAACCCCGACGCAGTTAAAAAGAGCCTCGAATCCAAAGGTGCTAAGATTAACTTAGAATTGATTCTTAAATTGGATCAAGATCTTCGATCTATTATTACAAAACTGGATGGACTTAGAGCAAAAAAAAATAAAGTTTCGGAAACCATAGCAGAATTAAAACGAAATGGTGAAAATCCTGAGGAAGACATTCAAGCCATGCAAACGCTTGGAACCAAAATTGATCATCTAGAATCTTCCCTTCAAGAAATAAAAAGCGAACTCAACACTCAACTAATAGACATCCCCAATTTACCTGATGAAACTGTACCCATAGGAAAAGATCCAAGTCAAAACCGAGTTGTGCGAGAGTGGGGTAAGAAACCGGATCCGGATAAAAAATACCAAACCCATCTAGAAATTGGGAAAAATTTAAATATCCTTGATATGGATAGAGGTGCAAAAATTTCAGGATCTGGATTTCCTCTTTATTTGGGCGAAGGTGCACGATTAGAAAGAACATTAATCAATTTCATGCTAGACCATCATGAGTCGTCAGGTTATACTGAGGTGTTTCCTCCTTTCTTGACCCAATCATCGGCGCCAATGACATGCGGGCAACTTCCCAAATTTGCCGATGATATGTACACAACCGAAGATGGTAACTTATGGCTAATTCCAACAGCCGAAGTCCCTTTGACTAATATTCATAAGGATGAAATTTTGGAGGAAGAGAGTCTTCCGAAATATTATAAAGCATACTCTGCTTGTTTTCGCCGTGAAGCCGGTTCGTACGGTAAAGATACCCGTGGTTTGTTACGGGTACACCAATTTAATAAGGTAGAACTTGTCAAATTTGTGTTACCTGAAACCAGCTATAATGAACTTGAATCCCTCACACTTCAAGCGGAATCTGTTTTGCAGACTCTCAATCTTCATTATAGAGTGGTTGAATTGTGCACAGGAGATCTCAGTTTTTCTGCAGCAAAATGTTATGATATAGAAATTTGGGCACCCGGTGAAAATCGGTGGCTAGAGGTTTCATCCTGTAGCAATTTTGAGTCGTTCCAGGCTCGCCGGGGAAATATCCGCTATAGGCGATCCTCTGATAATAAGGTAGATTATTTACATACATTGAATGGTTCCGGAGTTGCGACTCCCCGACTCATGGTTGCATTGTTGGAGACCTATCAAACTGAGGATGGTACCGTGCAACTTCCTGATGCGCTAATTTCGTACATGGGAAAAGAGGTCATTAGCTAAGTGATCCGCCAAGGTTGGCTTATATTGAATGTCGGTGTATGGACTGGGCTGTTTGGAAGCGTCGGATTAATTGGTTCCCTATTTGAAAAAAATAAAGGCGGTTTTATGGGGCATGTTGCCAGATGGTGGGGAAAAACGATTATGATGGTCTCCCGTATTCATTATTCTACAAGGGGTTTATCCCATATTCAGCTAGATCAAGAATACATTTTTGCAGGCAATCACGAATCGTCCTTAGATATTCCCTTAGCCTTTGCAGTTATCCCGAAAACATTAGTTCCAGTTTCTAAAATCGAATTAAGAAAAATTCCAATCATGGGTTGGGGAATGACAATGGCGGGTCATATTTTTGTGGACAGAAAAAACAGAAAAAAATCTATGGAATCTATCCGGGAAGCACAGGCATCTCTCATAACTTTTCCGAGGTCTGTTCTCATTTTCCCGGAGGGGACCCGATCGGTTGATGGGGAGTTAAAACAGTTTAAAGGAGGCGGTCTTATGTTGGCAATTGGTACAGGGATTCCCGTGATTCCTATGGCATTTTGTGGGACGGCTGATGCGAACAAAAAAGGATCCTACAACATTAAACGAAAACCGGTGGAACTTCGATTTGGCCCACCGATTGATCCTGCACAATTTTCATTTGATACCCGAAAAGAATTTGCCGTAAAAGTTCGGGAATCAGTCCAATCTCTTATAGAGAACGGAACTTAAATTAGATGATGTATTATCCTGTAGAATTACAAAGGTCATTGTGCATTTCTGACTCCGGATTCCAAAGCGAACGATCTTTGGAACAGGCATGGTTTGCTCTATTGCCGGGCACGACAATAATTACATCAACAGGGGATCATTTGACCCTCATTAATCATGGAATATTAAATCGAAATGAAGGTCCGGATGTTTTAAATGCAAGGTTGCTTATTCATGGAAGTATTCAACAAGGGAATGTCGAATTCCATTTAAAAGCGGAAGATTGGTTTTACCATGGGCACCAGCACAATCCGAAATACGATCACATCCTTCTTCATGTATTAGGGAATCAATCAAACGGAATTGCATTGCTTCCGGGTTGTGTTGCAATCTTAGAAGTCCCTCAATCCAAAAAACCAGATTGCACCTTAAGAAATGCAGTAGGCGATCCGGGAAAAGTACTATCAAATTTTGCACAAATTCGATGGTCCGAACTTGTTCAATCCTTTTGCAAAAACCGCAATAACAGCAATGATTGGCGTCGGTTATTGTTGGTTTCGAGCTTCAAAATGCTTGGGAAAGGTGGTAATGAAGATTCATTTGTCTGCCTTGCCAACCGCATTGATTTCGAAATATTCGAACGATTTAAACAATCATATTTTAAAATGCCTTGGAAAGTCCTTGGAATGCGTCCTTCGCATCGCCCGAAAAAACGGGTGGAATTAGCCGAAGCATTGGTTCATTTTATTTCCAAATGGTCTGATGAATATTGGTCTGACCCAAAGCAATATTTTAGGACCATGAAAACGGCTCTTTCGGATGTTTCTGGTAGTGGAATCCGAGCAGAACTGATGGCAAATGTTTTTTTCCCCGCGATGGCGGCAGAGGCGATTTATGAAGGGAAATTTGTAGGTCTATCCTATTGGAAATCCGAATGGATGGTATTAACACTTCCCTATTCTTATGGAAAATATTCCAAACGATTTTCTCATGTGTTGTCTTCAAAACAGCTCAAATCTATTAAGGTGTTACAGGGTTTGAAAAAGATGGATGAGGAATTTTGCCATCCGCGTCATTGTATTGTGTGTCCATTGAAAAAGCATGACTGTTTGGACGCGAGCTGAGGCAAGTTCCCAAGTTCGAGACTGGCAGGAAAGTGGTCTGAAAGTGGTGTTTACAAACGGATGTTTTGATATCCTTCATCAAGGACATTTAACACTTCTAAATCAAGCTTCCAAAGAAGGCGACCGTCTTATCGTTGGGTTAAACAGTGATGCTTCGGTACGTCGATTAAAGGGACCGAATCGTCCAATCAATTCGGATCAGAAACGTTCAGCATCCTTGGATGCATTGGATAGTGTGAATGGAGTGGTGATATTCGAAAAAGATACACCTCTGGGTTTGATTCGGGAACTGAAGCCGGATGTTCTCGTTAAGGGAGGTGATTATACTGAAGAATCAATTGTAGGAGCACAGGATGTTAAAAAGAATGGTGGGAAGATTTTGATTATTCCGCTAGTGGAAGGATTCAGTACCACAAAAATAATAGAAGACACTTTAGATGAAAAGGCTTGACACCCCATGAGGTTCCGTATAACTTCGCCACCCGAAAAGCCTGTAAGTTATTGATGTTACGAATTATATCGATTATCATTGTGTTTTGTCCCATCTTAGATTGGACGCCGGCACAAGATGTTAAAGGATCCGTTGGTTCCAACGGGGTAGGTGCAACTATTTTAACCGCTGTCGCCCAAAAAGCCACTCCCGTAAATGGAATCAATGAAACGGGCAATCGGCTTCCACTTCTTCTCAGAGATGTAAAAGTATTGCTTGCTGAAGCGATGATTGCGGACGTTAATAAGGATACATTAGAGGTTTTGTATTCGTTGGATCGTATTTTTGAATTACTTGCAGAAGCAGATCAATTTGGGGAAATGAGACCTCAAGACCGTGAGGAATTCGATCGCTATGAACAATCGCTGATGGATTTATATACGCATAGATTTGAAACGCTTGAAGTAACAGATGCATCCATTACGGCAGAAAAGCTGAGAAACAATATTACCGAATTTGTGGAACCACTTGAAGTTGAAATGGGTTCTAGTCAATTCACAGTTATTGATGACCGTGATGGACATATTCCTCTTGTACGAAATAAACAAGTTGACCAATTCATTGAGTTTTTCCAGACAAAAGGGAAAAAACAATTTCAGATTTGGCTGAACCGATATATTGAATATGGTGAATTGATTGGCGAAATTCTTCGGGAAGAAGACATGCCGCAAGAACTCATTTTCCTTGCGATGATTGAGTCTGGACTCAATCCTCGTGCTTATTCGAAAGCAAATGCCGCTGGCATTTGGCAATTTATTTATTCCACCGGGAAAAGTTTTGGACTGAAAAGAACTTGGTATGTTGATGAAAGAAGAGATCCGATAAAATCCACGCACGCCGCTGCAGATTTCTTAAAAGGACTGTATCAAGAATTTGATCATTGGTATCTCGCCATGGCAGCGTACAACTGTGGAGAGGGTCGCGTTCGCCGTGCCATTCGTTTGCATCAGACATCTGATTTTTGGCAATTACATTCTCTTCCGCGGGAAACACGAAATTATCTCCCTTATTATTTAGCTGCTGCCATCATTGGAAGGGCGCCGGATCAATATGGTTTTTCATCGAATGCATCTTCGATTAAGCCATTTGAATTTGATCTGGTGAAAATAAATCAAAGTGCAGACCTGACAGTTATTGCTCGCTCTGCCGGAATAAACTTAAAGACATTAAAATTATTTAATCCGGAGCTTAGGCAGTCTGCAACACCATCTGAAGGCTCCTATTCGCTTCGGATTCCAAAAGGTAGAAAGGAAACATTTTTTGCCAATTTTACTGCGTTACCGAATGATCAAAAATTTGCGCAGCAAAATTTGATTCACAAAGTAAAACGCGGGGAAAGTTTATGGACGATTTCCTCTCGGTACAAAGTATCCATCCATGATCTTGCCGCCGTTAACAAAATTAGAAACAGGCATAAAATTCAAATTGGTCAAAAATTAACAGTACCTATTAAAGGCGGAGTAGGAGTGGATGGTGGTCCACCCGGGCATTACAAAGTAGTGTACAAGGTGAAACGCGGAGATACTTTGGGTCAAATAGCAGAAGATTATGGCACTCGAACTAACCACATTCGCCGTTGGAATAATATCAATTATGGTGATTACATTCACCCAAAACAAAAACTTGTATTATGGATCAAAGGATAATTGGATAACCATTTAATTGGAGCAAAAACTATGACAAAACAAAATATTGTTGACGCAGTTTCGGAAGCAACCGGTTTATCAAAAGTTGAAACTGAAGCTGTTATGAACGGTGTAATGGCAACAATCATAGAATCTTTATCTCAGAACCAACGTGTTGAGTTAAGGGGATTTGGAACATTTGGTGTGAAACATAGAATGCCCAAAAAAGCAAGGAATCCCGGCACGGGAGAAGCAATTTATCTCCCCGAAAGACATGTGCCAACTTTTAAGCCGTCCAAACGGATGCGCACCGTTGTTAACCAATCATTAACCCAATAAAAGGACCCCTATATGCCCTGTGGTAAAAAGCGGAAAAAGCGGAAAATGAATACGCATAAGCGAAAAAAACGCCTGCGTTCTAACCGCCATAAGAAAAAGAAAATATAGCCTATTATAAATGCAGGGCGAGGCGACTTATGATTATGGGCTGCCTCCTGGGCGCGTTTCATCTATGGAACCATCCACTGACACCACCCTAAGTGTTTCCGGACTAACGTCCCTTATAAAAGAGACGCTGGATGGCGCATTCCCGGCGCTTTGGGTCTCAGGAGAATTATCCAACTTGAGCCAACCAAGCTCCGGACATCTATATTTTACGCTCAAGGATGAATCTGCTGAAATTCGATGTGCGATGTTTAAGGGAATGAATCAATTCCTTCGATTTAAACCGGAAAATGGAATGCAGATTCTTTTGAATGGAAAACTAACGGTTTATGAGAACCGTGGTACGTATCAACTTATTGCTAAACGGATGGAACCCGCCGGCTTGGGCACATTATATCTTGCGTTTGAAGCTCTCAAAAAATCGCTCACAGAAAAAGGGTGGTTTGATATAGATCTGAAAATTCCGATTCCTGTTTATTCGGAAACAATCGGAATTGTTACCTCTAAAACGGGGGCTGCCCTCCAAGATATGCTAAAAATTTTATTGCGAAGAGCTCCCTACCTGAATATCATTGTCAAACATGCACGTGTTCAGGGAATTGGTGCAGCAGAAAGTATCGCAGAAGGAATTCGGGCATTGGATGCATCAAATCTAACGGATGTTTTAATCGTCGGACGGGGAGGGGGTTCTTTGGAAGATTTATGGGCTTTTAATGAAGAATCCGTTGCCAAAGCAGTTTATGAGTGTACAACCCCAATCATTTCGGCAGTGGGCCACGAAACGGATGCAACTATTTGCGATATGGTCGCCGACCTTCGAGCTCCGACGCCATCTACAGCGGCAGAAGTTGTTGCCAGATCATCAGACGAAATTTTTCAAAAATTGGGAATGATTTCAGCTGATATGAATCGATCTATTGGAAATCGTCTCCGGATATGCTGGCAAGATTTGGATAGGGTTAATAATCGTCAATCTATTGTAGATCCCAAAGTTCAACTTTCACAAAAAATTCAATGGGTAGATTCGATTACGCATCAACTATCCAGACTGTCTCAAGAATGGTTCACTTTATCTATGTCCAAGCTCAATGGCAGGATGCAAGAATTGCATGCCCTAAATCCAGAAGGTATCCTCGAACGAGGGTATGCCATTGCAATGACAGTTCCCGGAAATAAAATTTTAAAACACCCAAATGAATTAAAAGATAACGAACGGTTTGAAGTCCGGCTGGCAGGTGGCAGAATGGCTGCACAGAAAACAGGAAAAAAGACTTCATAACTTTTTGAAGATGTGTAACTTCTACTATGGTTAAACAAAATAAAAAAATTTCCTTTGAAGAATCTTTTACGCGTTTAGATGAAATTGTATCGGCACTTGAACAGGGAAGCGAATCGTTGGAGGATAGCCTTCATTTATTTGAGGAAGGTTTGAAATTAGCAGAATCCCTGAAGGGAAAACTCAAAGATGCGGAACATAGAATTCAAGAACTTGTATCGTCCTCGGATGAAGAACCAACATTGGATAAATTGAATTGATAAAACCAAAAACATTCGGAATCTGGGCGAATACAGATAAGGCCGCTGTTTGGAAGATGCTTCCCGAAATTTTGAATTGGGGAAAAAGCGCCGGTTTGGAAACGTGGCTAACAACCCGAATCCAAAAAAATAAACCGAAATCTGTGTCGTTTGAATGTCCTATTATAGAAACTGCTGAAGATTTTAAAAAGCTGGACTTCATTCTTTCACTTGGGGGTGACGGTACCATGCTATCATTGGCTCGCGCTGTTTTTGACCGTGGAACGCCCATTCTTGGAATCCATCTTGGTGAACTTGGATTTTTAGCGGAAGTGATTGATAAGGATATGTTTCAGCGTCTGGATTTGGTTGCGCAAGGAAAATACCGCATAACCGAGCGGAATGTACTTCAGTGTTCTGTTTCGAATGGCTCTCGATCCCGGACTTTGTTTGCGCTTAACGATTTTGTAATCAACAATGGGCCGTCAGTCCGAATGCTAAATGCCCAACTTGAAGCAGGCGGATTATTTGTGGCCAACTACAAAGCAGATGGACTAATTATTGCTACGCCAACGGGTTCTACAGCGTACTCGCTTGCTGCCGGCGGACCGGTGGTTGTGCCCGGCTTAGACTCGATGGTTGTGTCCCCCATTTGTCCGCATTCTCTCACTTTTCGTCCGATAGTTTTTCCTGCCGGTGAAACGTTATCTATTTCATTCCCGGGCGAAACAACAGATTCCACAATTGACCTTGCTGTTGATGGTCAGATTACCGAATCCCTCGGAAAAGATTCTGCAGTATCAATAAAAGCTGCAGATTATAAAATAAAATTGATTGAATTCGACGATTCCAACTATTTCCACACACTCAGAACGAAAATGGGTTGGGGAAAACGGGGTGAAGGGTAGAAACCCTTTCACACTTATAGTTTTAATTTATATAGTTTCTTTCAAGAATCCATTCCGCTAATTTTTCATAATCTCATATCTCGATGCCTTCTCAACATGCAGTCATTCATGACCACCATCAAACCGGCATCTTCTGCGATCTTTCCGGCATCTTCATTGATGACTCCATCCTGAAGCCATAGCGCTTTGGCACCCATCTCAATTGCTGCTTCTGCAATCGGCAATACGTGTTCCGGCCGGCGGAAAACGTTTACAATATCCACCGGATATGGAATATCTTTAAGAGAAGAAAAACAGGGAATGCCGGCAATTTCACTTTGACCGGGGTTGACAGGAATGATCCGAAAACCATTTTCCTGTAAATACAATGCGACATAATGGCTGGGCCGTTCCGGATTTGGACTCATTCCCACGACTGCGATGGTTTTCAAATCGTAAATTTGTTTGATCGTTTGAGTTTCGTTCATGCTTGAATTTATGGCATATTATTTTCGAAAAAAGTTTTTCATGACATAAGAAATTATTTGAGGATTTTCCTTTAACCGCCGAATAGAATAATCATACCAGTCCGGTCCGAATGGCACGTAAATCCTGACTCTGTGCCCTGCTTCTTTGAGCCGTTCAAGTCGTCCGCTCATGGGAACGCCGTACAGCACCTGAAATTCGTACCGGCTTTGTTCAATTTTATTCTCAAGAATCCAATGTTCAAGAGTATCAATCAATTCCAAATCGTGCGTGGCAATAGCTGCATAGCCTTCGCCGGATAAAATATCCTTTACTGCGTCAGAAAAATGATCCCTGATTTCTTGATGATCTTGATAGGTAATTTCCGGGGATTCTTTGTAAATGCCTTTGCAAATCCGTGCATTGAAGCTGGAAGAATTCAGTAGTTCAATATCATTGGTCGTCCGTTTTAGATATGCTTGAAGCACCACCCCCACGCGGGGATAATCTTGCAGTAATTGTTTATAAATCACGAGCGTGTTGTCTGTGTAAGGGGAATTTTCCATATCAATTCTCAGGAAATTACCGGATGCTTCGGCTCGTTTGATTAAAAATTCCAAATTCTTCATTGCAATGTTTTCGCCGATGCATAGACCAAGATGTGTCAATTTAATGGATAGATTACAATCCAGATGGTCTGCAGAGATTCGTTCATAGAGATGTGCATATGCATTGGTGACAGCACCGGATTCAAGTTCTGATTCTACATGTTCACCAAGAATATCCAACGTAACAGAAAACCCGTTTTCATTTAAATGTTGCACAACTTTCATGGCGTCATCTTCGGTTTCGCCCGCGACATATGGTTTAGAAAAAGGTTTAATCATGACCTTTGGAATCACGGGTAATATTTGAGCGAGGACGAAATTGAGCATAGACATGAGCGGGGAATATAGGAAAATTGTACGGTCTGCTTCAATGAGATTTCCCGAGGGAAAATTCACCAAGTTTGCCTTGACACCTGAAAAGTCAATTCGCTAACTTCGTTGTCTCTTAATAAACCCTTTTCGTCATGTATCGAGATTTTGGAACCATATTTATTTTCGCCCTTTTGGGGATTGTGCTGGTCTATGTGCCACTGCTGATCCAGCGGTTGGTCGCACCCAGCAATCCTACCCCGGATAAACTTTCAACTTACGAATGCGGCGAAGAACCTGAAGGATCGGCCTGGGCTCAGTTTAACATTCGTTTTTACGTTATAGCGCTTATATTTCTCATTTTTGATGTAGAGGTTGTATTCCTATTTCCGTGGGCTGTAGTGTTTGAAGATTTGGGTCTTTTGGCATTTATAGAAATGACAATATTTTTGGGAATTCTCATTGTTGGACTTGCCTACGTTTGGAAAAAGAAGGACTTAGATTGGGTGAAATACCGCGTAAAATACGGTCGCGGAAGATACAGAAATATCATGGAAGACGAACCGGAAGGAGACGCTGTTGGGACTTCTTGAACATAAATTTCAAGATAATGTGGTCGTCGCATCCATGGATAAATTGCTTGGATGGGCTCGGTCAACATCGCCGTGGTTTTTTCAATTTGGGTTGGCCTGCTGTGCAATAGAAATGATGGCAACCGCCGCGAGCCGGTACGACCTCATGCGCATTGGAATGATTCCAAGATCCTCACCGCGGCAAGCCGATGTGATGATTGTCGCCGGAACGGTTACTTTAAAAATGGCGCTTAGAGTCAAAAAATTATACGAACAAATGGCGGAACCGAAATACGTTATTTCCATGGGAAGTTGTGCTACCAGCGGCGGACCGTATTGGCAATACGGATATCATGTTCTTAAAGGCGTGGATCTTGTCGTTCCGGTTGACGTGTACATTCCCGGATGTCCCCCACGACCGGAAGCGCTGATTGAAGGATTATTAAAACTTCAAGAAAAAATTCAAGCTGAACGTCCGTTGACAAAGAAAATCGCATGACAGCTGATCAAGAAAAATTCATAGCCGACGTCGTTGAAAAAGCGCTGGCCGGCGATATGGATGCAATTAACAGTATTGAAGATCGTTCCGTTCGCGCCAAAGCAAAAGCATCACTTGTTAAAGCAAAACGCGCAGCAAAGGCCCAACAGAAATCTGATGCACCTGCAGAATCAGATTCACCTAATCAGCAGGAAACGGCGGAAACCCAATCCCCTTTATCTATTTTATTAAATTCCACGTATCCGGATGAAATTATTGAAGTTTTAGATGAAGGGAAAACCATTCAACTTCATCCAAAACAATGGAACGAAATTGCCACCTTTCTTCGAGATCATCCAGAAGCTCTGCTCGATCAGATGGAATGCCTTACAGGCGTGGATTTGGGAACTGAAGATGCTCTCCAAGTGCGCTATAATCTGCATTCTATGAAGCATCGCCATAAAATTGAAATTCGGATAAATACGAATAGAGACAAACCGGAAATTCCTTCTGTTGAAACTATATGGAGAATGACTGATTGGTTCGAGCGTGAAGCGTATGACATGTACGGAATAGTTTTCACGAACCATCGAGATCTCCGCCGGTTATTGTGTCCTGAAGATTGGGAAGGCTGGCCGCTTCGGAAAGATTATGAAGAACCCGAAACGTACCACGGCATTATGGTGCCAAAGGTGAAAGAAGGATGGGAATAGCATGAAAGAAATTGGCTCAATTCGTGCTGAAGAAATGGTTCTAAATATTGGACCTCAGCATCCATCCACGCATGGCGTTCTAAGATTGAAAGTAAAAACGGACGGCGAAATCGTTTCTGAGGTTATTCCAATCATTGGATATCTCCATAGATGTTTCGAAAAACACGCTGAAAATATCACATACGAACAGGTGATTCCTTTTACCGATCGCTGCGATTACATCGCATCGATGAACAATAATTTCGGGTTCGTGGTGGCAATGGAAGAACTCATGGATATCAAAGTTCCGGAACGCGTGGAATATATTCGCGTAATCATGGCAGAACTAAATCGCATTGCAAGTCACCTTTTGGCGTTGGGTGTGTACGGATTGGACATTGGCGCTTTTACACCATTTTTACATATGTTTCGCGATCGGGAACGTATTTTAGATATTTTTGAACTGACTTGTGGTGCCCGTTTGCTGTATAATTATATGTGGGTTGGCGGTGTCTCGCATGACCTTCCTCGAAATTTCGAAACCATTTGCATTGATTTTCTCGATTATTTTGAACCAAATATTCCAGAATTCAACCAATTGCTGACTACCAATAAAATTTTTATTGAACGAACAGCCGACGTGGGTGTAATGCCAGCTGAAGTGGCAATTAGTTATGGCGTATCCGGCCCGAATCTTCGCGGATCCGGTGTTAAATGGGACGTCCGAAAAGATGAACCATATTCTGTGTATGATAAATTTGATTTTGAAATTCCTGTTGGTACTGGCGATCATGGAACCCTCGGAGATTGCTGGGATCGCTATTGGGTTCGTATGCTCGAAATGCAGGAAAGTTGTAACATCATTCGCCAAGCCCTGAAAGCCATTCCGGACAATGGCGATGTGCACGCCATGGTCCCCAAAAAAATCCGACCGCCAAAAGGATCCATTTACCGAAGAACAGAAAGTCCGCGTGGTGACCTTGGGTATTACATCATTAGCGACGGTTCGCCGACGCCTTTCCGGCTAAAAATGCGCTCACCGGCATTAACATCTTTGAGTGTGCTGGATGAGATTTCCGCCGGATGGATGATTTCGGATGTAATCGCTATTTTAGGAAGTCTAGATATTGTTTTGGGAGAAATTGACCGATGACTGTTGATTATCTCATTGATTTAATTCCCTTCGCCACTGATTTCCCGGGACTTGTGTTTATTGCTGTTATAATTGCCTGCGCAGTTCCCATCTTTATGTTTATTGCGGTATATGCGTTGGTAGCTATTTATGCTGAACTCAAAGTGTCATCCTTTATGCAGGATAAAGTCGGACCGATGGGGCAGGGCGTTGGACTACACGCAGGAAAATGGGGACTGCTTCAGCCAGTAGCCGATGCGTTGAAACTCATTTTAAAAGAAGACATTATTCCAAGCACAGCGGATCGGAAACTTTTTATTATGGCGCCCTTTATTGTTTTCATTGGAGCCTTTATTACCATGGCAGCGCTGCCTTTCAGCCCAACGATAATTGTTGCCGATATGAATATTGGTATCTTTTACATTCTTGCGGTTAGTTCGCTGGGAATTATTGGACTGATTCTCGCAGGGTGGAGTTCGAATAATAAATGGTCGCTGTACGGCGCGATGCGATCCGCTGCACAAATTGTCAGTTACGAAATTCCGGCAGCAATGTCCATTATTGGTGTCATTATGCTTACCAGTACATTAAGCATGCAGGGCATTATTGAGCATCAATCAGGATTTGTGTGGGGAATTTTACCCAATTGGATCATTTTTCAGAATCCATTCACCTTTCTTTCTTTTTTCATCTTTTTTATGAGCGGCGTAGCAGAGTGCAACCGAACACCTTTTGATATTCCCGAAGCAGAATCTGAACTTGTTGCCGGGGCGTTTACAGAATATTCCGGTATGCGGTATGCATTTTTCTTTTTAAGTGAATATGCCAATATGTTTGTGGTAAGTGGAGTGGCTGTTACAGCGTTTCTTGGCGGATGGCAAAGCCCAATACCCGGGCTGATGGATTCATCCGGTTGGGGACTGTTTTGGTTTATGTCAAAATCATTATTCCTTATTTTTGTAATGATGTGGTTTAGGTGGACTTGGCCACGACTTCGCGTGGATCAGCTGATGAGTGTCTGCTGGAAAGGATTCATTCCAATCGCCTTTTTTAATATCTTTGGCATTGGACTTTGGAAGTTGATCATTGGGTAAATGTATGCGCGCTTATTTTAGAACAATCAGAGAATCGGTTTCAACCCTTGTAACGGGAATGGGAATTACTTGGCGCCACATGGTTAATATCAGGAAAGGGAGTGTTACCCTTCAGTATCCAGAAGAAAGATGGCCACGCCCCGAAAGAAATATTGGTTTTGATCAACAAGACTACAATATTATTCGATCCCGTTTGCATGTGGATATCAACGACTGCATCGGCTGCCTAAAATGCGAACGTGCCTGCCCGGTTGATTGCATTAAAATTTCCACTGAAAGAGTGACGAAGGGTGAAGATATTCCGGAAATAAAGCATACCGGAGTTACATCGAATGAAACAAAAAAAGCTCTACTAATTACCCGATTTGATATTGATATGACCGAATGTTGTTATTGTAACCTGTGTACTTATCCTTGTCCTGAAGAATGTATTTTTATGACGGGTGGTCCGAATTCCGAAAAACATCATATTGATTATGAATTTTCGCAATATGATAGAAATGACATGGTGTACCGTTTTGCGAAAAAAGTATCCGATGAACAAGTTGCAAAAGCAACCGGCATAAATGGAGAAAAGGCATAATGGCTGACGTTGCATTTTGGATGATTGTTTTACTTACGATAGGGTCCGCCGTCGTTGTTGTGCATCATGAAAAACTTTTGTATTCTGCAATTGCATTGCTATTTACCCTATTCGGCGTGGCAGGATTGTACATTTTCCTCTGGGCGGATTTTTTAGCAGCCGTTCAAATTGTGATTTACATTGGAGGGATTTTGGTGCTGGTTATTTTTGGAATTATGCTTACCCACAATATATCATCTGTGAGTATTTCTCAACCTAGTTTGCAAAAAGGTGTTGGTGGATTACTTGTAGCAAGTGTTCTCGGTTCGTTGGGATTAATGATAACTAAAACGCCATGGTTGGTTCAAAATACAAATGAACCTATTCAAACAGTAGAAACCATTGGTCATCTTCTCATGATGGATTATCTGCTTCCATTTGAGGTGGCTTCCGTATTGTTACTCGGTGCGTTAATTGGTGCAGCTACACTGTCACGGAGAGAAGATTAATGCATTCACTCGAATCCTATTTATTCGTCTCGGCCGTACTGTTTGTGCTTGGACTATTCGCTGTGGTTACCCGCAGAAACGGAATTGCTGTATTGATGGGCGTTGAACTCATTTTAAATTCTGCCAATTTGAATTTCCTGGCATTTGCTCGATTTGGCGGTGCCAATTTATCGGGACATATTTTCGCTCTGTTTGTTATTGTTTTGGCCGCAGCCGAAGCAGCGGTTGCACTTGCGATTGTTATTAATATTTATAAAAATTTCCATTCCATTAATGTGGATGAGGTTAGCGCGCTGAGGCAGTAATGACAGAAAATATCTTCATCGATTTTAGTTTGCTGATTCTTTTTCTACCGCTCATATCATTTCTCGTGCTGGTTTTTGTAGGGAAGAGATTGCCCCGGCAGGGAGATTGGTTCGGCATTGCCGCTATTCTGACCACACTTGCATTATCGGTCAGTATGTTTGTGTCTATGTTAATAGAGTATGAACCTGGTTTTAAGCACGAAGCATCTTTTCAATGGATTAACTTATCTGCATTTCAGGTGGACCTTGGCTTCCTTGTTGACAACATTACCATTATCATGTTATTGGTGGTGTCGCTCATTTCCAGCATGACCCATATTTTTTCCGTGAAATATCTTGAAGGCGATATTCGTTATTCTCGATATTATGCTTATCTCGGTTTATTTACATTCAGTATGAATGGTATCGTCCTTGCGAATAACCTGATTTCCCTTTATATGTTTTGGGAACTCGTTGGTGTGAGCTCTTATTTGCTCATTCAGCATTGGTTCGAAAAAGATTCTGCGGCGGATGCTGCAAAAAAAGCATTTCTTACGAATCGAGTAGGTGACATTGGGTTTTTTATTGGCATTATGCTCATCTTTTCTACAGTTGGAGCATTTTCCTATTCAGAAGTTTTTGCCGGGGTTGCTGATGGATCCATTAGCGGAACAATTCTTACGTTTGCAGGACTCGGACTATTTTTGGGCGCGATGGGCAAAAGTTCACAGTTCCCGCTTCATATTTGGTTGCCGGATGCAATGGAAGGTCCAACGCCTGTTTCTGCGCTCATGCATGCAGCAACGATGGTGGCTGCAGGTGTGTATATGAGTGTCAGGATTTTCCCACTCTTTACACCGGATGCTCTAATCGTTGTAGCGTATGTTGGTGGATTTACCGCATTATTTGCCGCGTCCATTGCAATAACGCAAAATGATATTAAAAAAGTCCTCGCGTATTCCACTGTTAGCCAACTCGGGTACATGATTATGGCAGTAGGAACCGGCGCATATATTGCCGGATTTTTTCATTTGGTCACCCACGCAATGTTTAAAGCATGTCTGTTTTATTGCTCAGGGAGTGTCATTCATTCAATGCATCATGCACTTCATAAAAAACATGATCACGATACAGATCCTCAAGATATGAGAAACATGGGCGGGTTTAAGGATAAAATGCCTGTTACTTACACAACCATGCTAATCGCAACATTGGCCATTTCTGGTGTTCCCTTGTTCTCAGGATTCCTTTCAAAAGATGCTATTTTGGCAGGAACACTTTCATTTGTCACCCATCATCCTGAGCATTTCTTTTTAGCCGTCTGTGGGTTTGGTGCAGCGATGATTACAGCATTTTATATGTTTAGACTCATTTTTATGACATTTCATGGCGAGCCAAATAAAAAGGAATTAATAGAAGATATTCACGAATCACCCAAAGCGATGACCTACCCGCTAATCCTCTTGGCTACTCTCAGTGTTTTTATTTTTTATACTTTGCCACATGTTAATCCTATCTCGGACCACGGATGGTTTAAGGAATTGGTGGTACCGCAGGATTCCTTTGTTCAAGACGCACATATTCTTAGTGCACATGAAATAGAAGACAGAGTCCATCACGCGCATTATCCTGCAATGGCGTTATCTATCCTGGTTGCAAGTTTAGGTATCGGATTATCTTGGTTGATGTATTACAAGAAAAAATTATCAGCGGATGAATGGGCAAAAAAAACAGGACCACTATACAAGTTATCCCTTAACAAATATTATTTTGATGAGCATTATCAAAAGTATCTCATCCAACCTACTCTTAGGCTAGCAGAAAAAATTGCTTACATTGATTGGGAATTGTACGATAAATATTTCATCAATGGATTCGGTCGTATAACGGATTGGCTTTCTCGCATTACCGGCAAATTAGATTATGAAGGTATTGATCAAACTTTGGTGGATGGAACGGGCCGAACCATTGGGAGATTTGGATCTAGCTTGAAAAAAGTCCAGACTGGAAAAATACAGAATTACTTACTATTCGTTTTAGCGGGAGTCATTATCATTCTTGTCTTCCAGACGATATAAACATGAAAAAACAACAGAAATAAAATATGGAAAATCATTTACTAAGTTGGATTGTTTGGCTTCCGATCATTGGGATGGTCGCCGTAACCTTGATTCCTAGAGATCAATCAAACGCCATTAAGTGGACGGCTGTAATTGCAACAGGGATTCAGCTCATATTGGCTGTAATTCTCTTGGCGCGATTTGATTTAACGACGGGAGATTTTCAGATGTACGAATCTGCTGAATGGATTCCGTCGCTGAATATCACGTATCAGCTTGGCGTAGATGGGCTCAGCCTTCCGATGGTTGTTCTTACCGCCATTCTCTTCTTCATTGGAGTGTTTGTAAGCTGGAATATCGAAAAGGCACCCAAGGGATATTTTGCCTTGTTATTACTTTTGGATACAGGGATTGTTGGTGTATTCCTTTCACTGGATTTCTTTCTGTTTTATGTATTTTGGGAAGTGATGTTACTGCCGATGTATTTCTTAATTGGAATGTGGGGTGGTCCCCAGCGGGAATATGCAGCCATTAAATTTTTCCTTTATACGCTGGTAGGATCGGTGATGATGCTGATTGCAATCCTCGCTCTATATTTTACCTGCGGGCATACCTTTGATATGATTACCATTATGGAAACAGCTTCCACCAATCTTGTGGGCGTTAGTTGGTGGGGAATGGACGCTATAAAGGTCATCTGGGTTTTGTTATTTATTGGGTTTGCGATAAAAGTTCCGGTTTTTCCATTTCATACGTGGCTTCCCTTGGCGCATGTAGAAGCACCAACTGCCATATCGGTAATTCTTGCGGGGATTCTTCTAAAACTCGGTGCATATGGATTACTTCGGGTTAATTATTCTATGCTTCCGGATGCGGTGTGGTGGTTTGCCGGTGCAATGGCAATTTTGGGTTTGATTAATGTTATTTGGGGAGCGCTGTGTGCGCTTGCTCAAACGGATTTGAAAAAACTTGTCGCCTATTCGAGTATCAATCATATGGGTTACGCCATGATTGGCATGGCTGCAGTCATTGCTGCCGGTGAAATGAATGGAAGCAACTATGCTGCGGCGCAAGCAGGACTGAACGGTGCCATTTTTCAAATGTTCAATCATGGAACTATTTCTGCCATGCTATTTATTTTAGTGGGCGTGATTTACGATCGTGCTCATCACAGAGATATAAATGGTTTTGGTGGAATTGGAACCATCATGCCGGTATATACCGGCATTGTTGCGCTGGCATTTTTTGCAGGACTCGGACTCCCAAGCCTGAGTGGCTTTGTCAGCGAGGCAATGTGTTTTTTGGGTGCTTTCCCGGTTTTTAAAGGTATTGTCATTATTGCGACGATTGGAATTTTGTTAAATGCTGCCTATTTCTTATGGGCTTTCCAAAGGATTTTTCTGGGTGAAATGAATGAAAAATACAAGGACCTTCCTGAAATTAACGGACGAGAATTGTTTACCGTAATTCCACTAGCTGTTATTACGCTTCTGTTCGGCATTTATCCCTATCCATTTCTTAAATATATTGGCGAAACGGTAAATGTAATTATTGAACAGGTTGTTGCTGTCGGTTCTTTGGCTGGAGTGATGTAGGATTTATCCATGAGTAATTTCCAAAGTTTACCCCATTTCTGGCCAGAGTTAATTCTTACAACAACTATTCTTATCAGTATTATAGCGGATTTGGTATATGCTCCTCGTGATTCAGCAAAAACACGCTTCTGGGTTTTTGGTGGTCTCATTCTAACTCTATTCGCTTTGAGGATGTCCGACGGAACGCTGGTAACCACTTTATTTATGGATTCTATTGCGTTAGATCCATTTGCAAAATTTTTTAAAATTGTGATTGTATTAGCAACCGTATTAATCTTGTTTATCAGTTCCAAAAGTGATGAATTGAAGGGGCACAGAATTGGAGAATATTATATCCTGATTGGAATCATGGTTTTCGGAATGTTCTTAATGGTGTCATCCATTGACATGATTATGGTATATCTTGCTATTGAAATTGTTTCCATCATGTCCTTTATACTGGCGGGATATTTGAAACAGGAATTATCATCCAGCGAAGCTTCACTAAAATATGTTATTTACGGAGCATTTTCATCCGGCATTATGCTTTACGGTTTCAGCATTTTATTTGGTTTAACCGGCACAACAAAACTGTTTGAAATCGCTCCAGCATTAGTTGCTTTAGATGGAAGTGCCAATTTTGCCATCATGATTTCTGCGGTATTTATTTTAGCAGGATTTGGATATAAAATTTCTGCAGTTCCATTCCATTTTTGGACACCGGATGTTTATGAAGGAAGTCCAACGCCTGTTACGGCATATCTTTCTGTAGCTCCCAAAGCTGCAGGGTTTGCAATGCTGATTCGCTTTTTCAATGCGGTTTACGGAACGGGAGATGCAATGCTGGCAGGATTTGTATCTGTCTCCAATGCAATGCCGTGGCCTCAAATCCTCGCGGTTATTGCCGTGGCCACAATGACGTTGGGTAACTTGGTTGCAATTCAGCAAAATAGTGTCAAACGTATGTTGGCGTATTCAAGCATCGCCCATGCGGGATATATGTTAATGGGGATTCCAATGCTGTCCGCAGATGGAATTGGCGCCGTCATGTTATACCTTGTGATATATATGTTTATGAATCTTGGTGCCTTCTTTATTGTGATATATGTACGTGATAAAAAAGGTGGCGAAACGTTTGACACTTTTTCTGGACTCGGCTGGGAAATGCCACTCGTGGGCATTGCGATGACTCTGTTTATGATATCACTAACAGGTATTCCTCCAACGGCCGGATTTATCGGGAAATATTATATATTTGCTGCTGTAATTAAGGCAGGACCAAGTTTTTATTGGCTCGCCTTTGCCGGAGCAATTAACAGTGTGATTTCTTTGTATTATTATATCCGCATTATTCGTCATATGTTTTTCGAAGGTGAACGATCTGAGGAAATTCAAACCCCTGCTTTGTCAACTACCATTTTAATTTTGGCGCTTGCAGTTCCAACAATAATTTTTGGAGTGTACTGGTCCCCAATTGCCGATTGGGTTTCATCTTCGCTAATATTTGCCTTGCCGGCCATGTAATTAAATTTATGTTAATAGCGTGAAATTTCAACTTACCAAAGGTCACAACATTCAAATTGCCGGCGTTCCAAAACGCGAAATCGTTTCTAGTGGAAATCTTGAAAAGGTAGCACTGAAACCTTCGGAATTTCGAGGAATTAAACCGAAACTGTTGGTGAAAAAAGGAGAATCCGTTAAAACTGGGCAGCCACTATTTTTTGATAAAAAGAATCCTGATGTTTCCTTCGCTTCACCGGGTTGTGGAGCTGTTTCTGCAATTAATTACGGGCCGAAGCGCATTATCAATTCTATTGAAATCACGTTGAAGGGAAATGAAAGTATCCAGCATGAATCTGTCCGATCCCATGAAATTTATAGTTTAGATCGCGGCGCGATTATTAGTAAAATTCTTGCGGGTGGTCTCTGGCCTGTGATCAAGCAAAGACCATTTAACGCCATTGCTGATCCAAAAGCGACACCTCGTGCAATTTTTATTTCCGGATATAATTCTGCACCACTCACAGTTGACCTCGATTTAGCGTTGAGTGAACAAACTGGACCATTCCAGACAGGGCTCAACGTTTTGCGCAGAATGACAGATGGATATGTCCATCTCACAGTTCCAGAAGGGACGGTGAGTGAAACACTTGTCAATGCGGAGGGAGTCAGAATCCATTATGTAAAAGGTCCTCATCCTGCAGGCAATGTGGGAATTCAGATTCATCATATTGATCCATTGAATCCAGGTGAAACAATATGGACGATTTCAGCACAGCATGTTGTAACGCTTGGAAGTTTTTTTACTACCGGAAAGTATGATCCATCCATGGTGATTTCTATTGGTGGTCCGGCAGTAAAAAATCCCACTCATATCAATGGTAGAACGGGAATGCAAATTTCTGATCTTGTTATGGATCGCCTACATGATGGGGATTCTCGCATCGTTTCTGGCGATGTGTTAACGGGGACCAAAATAGAACCATTAGAATTCATTGGGTATTATGATTCCTCCGTATCAGTGATTCCAAATTCTGATGACAGGGAATTTCTTGGACTCCTTCGGATGGGGAATTCGCATAGTCGATACAGCCTTACAAATGCTTTTTGCTCTTCCAATACTGAAGGATATCATTTTTCAACGAAGGCATCTGGCGCCTTAAGACCGATGGTGCCCATTGACACATGGGAAAACGTTTTACCAATGGACATTTATCCCAATGCGCTTTATCGTGCAATTCTCGCATGCGATTTTGAAGAAATGGAAGGATTGGGACTTTTGGAATGCGACGAAGAAGATTTTGCGCTCTGCTCATTTTCTTGTCCCAGTAAAATTGATGTGGGATCAGTCATTCGCCAAGGACTAAACATGATGGAGAAAGATAGCTAATTCATGAAAATATTTTCCAATATGTTTGACCGACTTCGACCAACCTTTGAAAAGGGTGGTGTGTTAGAAAAATTTTATCCGATCTTTGAAGCAACTGAAACCATTATGTTTAGTACTGCCGAAAGAACGAAATACGGCCCGCACATTCGAGACAGCCTTGATATAAAACGTGTCATGGTCTTGGTTGTTGTTGCTTTAATCCCTTGTTATATATTTGGTGCAATTAACATTGGTGTCCAGGCCGGAATTACCCAAGGATTTGATAGGTCCCTTTTTGAAAACTTCATTTTTGGTTTGGGAGTCATTCTTCCAATTCTAATGGTTGCTTTCATTACAGGCGGATTTTGGGAAATTTTATTTGCTGTCACGCGCAAGCATGATATTTATGAAGGGTTTCTAGTAACATGTACTTTAATTCCATTACTAATGCCACCAACTATTCCACTTTGGCAAGTTTCTTTGGCGACTACATTTGGAATCGTTATTGGGAAAGAAATCTTTGGTGGTGTTGGATATAATATATTTAATCCTGCACTTGTCGCACGGGCATTTATTTTCTTTTCGCATCCAACTCACATTTCTGGAGAAAAAGTTTGGGTTGCCGCGCAAGATGGATTTTCTGGCGCTACTGCACTTGCTGTTCCGGCAGCTGTCGAGAATGGGCATGCCGTTTCACTTTTGAGTTCTGTAACCCAATTTGATTTTTCATGGTGGAATTTGGTAATGGGATTTATCCCGGGATCCATAGGAGAAACAAATAAAATTTTTATTCTTGTTGGTGCCTTGTTTCTGATTCTAACCAAAATTGCATCTTGGCGAATTATGGCCGGTGCTTTAATTGGATTAATTGGAACTGCCACATTGGCGAATCTCATGGCACCAATATCTTCGAACACCATGTTGTCTTTGCCGGCACATTATCATTTGGTGATGGGAGGTTTTATGTTTGGGGTTGCATTTATGGCAACCGAGCCGGTGACTGCTGCTCATACCAATAAAGGCAGATGGATCTATGGAATTTTGATTGGAAGTCTGACTGTAATCATCCGATCTATTAATCCGGCATACCCGGAAGGAACAATGCTCGCTATTTTACTCATGAATGCATTTGCTCCGCTCATCGATTATTTTGTTATTCAAGCTCATATTAAAAAACGGCGAATGAAATATGCGAAGTAATACCTACACACTTATGTTTACCGCTTTTGTTACAATTGTCCTCGGAATTTTGTTATCAATGGCTGCCACCACGTTGAAAGAGAAACAAGATTTAAATGAGAAAATTGACATTCAAAAAAATATATTAAGGGCGCTCGAGTTTGAAGAAAATCCTGAATTCCCTTGGATGGCAGTTGATGTCCAAGATTTATTCAATCAATTTATTCGAGGAGTTGTCATCACTAAAGATGGTTCTGTGGCTGAAGAAATGTATCCTACTGATATTCCGGATGGAGAGGAAGATCGTTTTTTCCCTGCTTTTTTAAAATTTAAAGGCGATGTTTGCGAAGGATATGCAATCCCCATTTCCGGAAAAGGACTATGGTCAACTTTGTACGGGTATTTGGCTATTCAACCAGATGGAAAAACTGTGAAAGGAATCACATTCTATAAACATGGAGAGACTCCCGGACTTGGCGGTGAAGTTGAAAAAACATGGTTTACTGATAAATTTAAAGGGAAATCCCTGTTTGGGAACAACGGAGAACTTGTTAGTATTGCTGTTGTCCGCGGATCGGTGGATAAGGAATCTCCGAGGGTACAACATCAAGTTGATGGAATATCAGGCGCAACAATGACAGGGAAAGGCTTAACTAATTTTCTGTTAAGCGAACTCAAAAAATATGAACCATTCCTGAAACGGATTGCAGCGGGAGAAAAAATATAATGGCTTTGTTAGATCGTAAATCCCGACAAGTACTTTCCGACCCTCTAATGAGTAATAACCCAATCACATTTCAGGTTCTCGGAATTTGTTCCGCACTTGCTGTAACTGTAAAAATGGACACCGCACTTGTGATGACAGTAGCAGTTGCGTTTGTTCTTACCATGTCAAATACAATTTTATCATTAATGAGATCCTTCATACCTGCAAGAGTGCGGATTATTATTATGCTCTCTGTGATTGCATCATTGGTGATTTTAACAGATCAAATTTTACGCGCGTATATGTATGATATGAGCAAACAGCTATCTGTTTTTGTTGGCCTAATCATTACCAATTGTATAGTGATGGGGCGCGCAGAAGCTTTTGCAACACAAAATCCACCGGGGAAGGCATTTTTAGATGGTCTTGGAAATGCGTTAGGCTATGGTATTATTTTGATTGGTGTTGCCGCATTTCGAGAAGTTCTCGGAAGTGGAACATTTTTAGGATTTTCTATCGTTCCGGAGTGGCTGTATGGCATAGGGTACGAAAATAATGGGCTTATGGTATTATCGCCCGGTGCATTTATTATACTTGGGCTGATTATTTGGGTTCAACGATCGTTTGGGAAACTTGAGGAATCTTGATGTTAGAACATTATATCAGTTTAGCAACTAAAGCGATCTTTATTGAAAATATCCTTCTAGCGTATTTTCTGGGGATGTGTTCTTTTCTAGCGATTTCAAAACGAGTTGATACCAGCATTGGACTCGGTTTTGCCGTTACATTTGTTTTGACTATAACAGCGCCAGCGAATTGGGTTATCCATCACTATTTTCTTGAAAAAGGTGCGTTGAAGTGGGCAGGATTACCCAATGTAGATTTAAGTTATCTTAACTTCATTGTATTTATTTCTGTTATTGCTGCCATGGTGCAGCTTGTGGAGATGGTATTGGATAGATTTTCGCAAAAGCTATACCATAATTTAGGGATTTTCCTTCCCCTGATTGCCGTGAACTGCGCTATTTTGGGCGGGTCTTTATTTTTAGTTGAACGAGACTATACCTTTTTAGAATCTACCGTTTTTGGCTTTGGTTCCGGTCTTGGCTGGTTTCTTGCGATTGCTTCGATGGCTTCTATTCGGTACAAATTGAGATATTCAAATGTTCCGGTTCATTTGAAAGGACTTGGAATTACGATGTTATTAACAGGGTTGCTATCAATGGCTTTTATGGCATTTTCGGGGATCGATTTGTAATGTTCGAAACCGCAGTCTCTGGAGTTCTGGTATTTACCGGTGTTATATTATTTTTGGTTGTCATCTTGAATGTTGCTCAAGCATATTTATTACCTCAAGGCGAAGTTGCCATTACCATAAATGACGATGTGGCTAATGAAATCAAAATTCATCCTGGCGGTACGCTACTTTCAGCGCTTGCGAGCCAAAATATATTTCTTCCCTCAGCGTGCGGTGGCGGCGGGACTTGTGCCATGTGCTTATGCCAAGTTTTTGAGGGTGGCGGTGATATTCTTCCAACTGAGACGGGACATATTAGCAGAGGAGATGCAATAGAAAATTGGAGATTATCTTGTCAGGTAAAGGTTAAGCAAGACTTAAAAATTCACGTTCCTGATGAAATATTTAATATTCAAAAATGGGAGTGCACCGTAAAGTCTAATCAAAATGTTGCCACATTTATTAAGGAATTGGTAATGGAACTTCCAAAAGGTGAGAATTTGAATTTTTCTGCCGGAGGTTACATTCAAATTGACATTCCAGAATATATCGGGCTGAAATTTTCTGATTACGATGTTGAAAAGGAGTACCACCCTGATTGGGATAAATTTAATGTGTGGGATTTTGTCGTCACAAATGAAGACGCAATTTTCCGTGCATATTCCATGGCGAACCATCCTGCAGAAGGAAATAAAGTTATGCTAAATGTTCGCATTGCAACTCCGCCACCATCCTTGTGGAATGATGTGCCCCCTGGGATTGCATCATCTTATATTTTTAATCTAAAACCCGGGGACAAGGTTACCATTTCTGGACCTTACGGGGAATTTTTTGCAAAAAATACAAACCGTGAAATGGTTTACATTGGCGGTGGTGCCGGAATGGCACCCATGAGAAGTCACATTTTTGATCTTTTCCATACAAAAAAGACCGATAGAAAAGTGTCATATTGGTATGGTGCCAGATCGGAACGGGAAATGTTTTATCAAAACCATTTTGAAGATATTGAAAAGAATTTTCCTAACTTTTCATTTCATATTGCCATGTCAGAACCGTTACCAGAAGATAATTGGTCCGGGTCCACGGGATTTATTCATCAAGTCCTTTTCGACGAATACTTAAATGAGCATGAAGATCCAACCGAAATTGAATTTTATCTTTGTGGTCCACCTCCAATGATTGCCGCAGTATTAAATATGCTGGATGAGTTGGGTGTAGATAAGGAAATGATTGCCTTTGATGAGTTCTAATGAAATTAATTAATATGAAACACATCCATTTTTACGCCTTGTTTTTACAAGGCGTTTTTGTCATAATCTTATTTTTAATTGGTTGCGAAAAACCTGTCCAACCGATTTCGATAACCGGCGAAACAATGGGTACAACTTATTCTATTAGATATTATTATGATGGTGCAAAAAGTCCGGAAAAGAAAAATATTCAGCGAGGTATTGATTCATTACTAAAGGAAATTAATTTGCAAATGTCCACATTCATTCCAGAAAGTGAAATCAGCAGATTTAACACATGGAGCGGAAAAGGTACATTTCAAATTTCGAGTCATTTTCGGGAAGTTGTTGAACGCAGTTTGTCTTGGCAAAATATTACTGATGGATCATTCATTATTTCCATATTTCCGTTAGTATCTATTTGGGGTTTTGGTCCAGATAGATGGAATCGGCTTGAGCAATGGAAACCGCCACCTCAATCTACTATAGATAGTGCTCTCGAAAAAATCCACCGCGAAGGTATATCGTTATCATTATCCGGACTCTCAAAACAATTTCCTCATACGAAAATCGATCTCAGCGCCATTGCAAAAGGATATGCTGTTGATTTGGTAAGCGAATTTTTGAAACAAAATAAAATTGCGAATTTTCTTGTTGAGATTGGAGGAGAAGTCAGATGTCGAGGGTTAAAATCTGATGGAACTTTATGGAAAATTGGAATTGATCATCCGGGATCTGAAACGAGCGTAAGGACGATATTGGGTAAAAATGTAAATCTATTGAATCAATCTATGGCTACTTCAGGAAATTATCGAAATTTTCATACATTTGATGGTCAAAAGTATCATCACGAACTTGATCCGAGCACGGGTTATCCTGTAAAAAATCAGTTGGCTTCTGTAAGTGTTATAACAAAAAGATGCATTGATGCGGATGCTCTTGCAACTGCACTAATTGTGATGGGGTTTGAGAAAGGAAGTGCTCTCGTTGAATCGTTGAGTGGATACCAAGCAATTTGGGTTTTGAAAATGAATGCCGGTATTGAAATTCGGTCGTCAGCAGGAATAAATCTTAGCGAAAATCAGATTTATGGGGTTGGATTATCCGATTGAATAGAATCGCATTTTTCCGTATCCCCCCCGCATGTTGTGCAAGATCCGTCAGCATTCCCGCCACAAGACCCAGAAAGAGGTTTATTATTAAATATAATGCCAATGGATAGTCCAAAAATGGCGATGGCGAAAATCAGTAAACCTATTATTAAATCCATATAAAAATTTACAATATGATTGTTAATTAGTTCCTGTAAAAAAGAAGGACTGATTGTAAAATGGTTTATTGGAATTGATGATAATGAGTAAATTTAATGCTTAGTGAAAAAGGAAATAATAAATTGATCAAAATGAAATTGCCCAGCATATTGGGTTTTCCACTCCCCGGTTTTAATAAGGAATTATCTGGTACCTGTTCTTACAACTGTGTTATTCTTTTATAATGAGAATTTCGAAAGTCACAACAAAAACAGGAGATAGTGGCACAACAGGGCTCGCTGACGGGTCTAGAGTCTCAAAAGCAGATCCGAAAATTTGCGCAATTGGTGATGTGGACGAGTTGAATTCTATCATTGGAAATGCTAAAGTTGTATCTCCATTATCGGAATGGAAGAGTTTGCTGACTGAAATTCAAAATGACCTTTTTAATCTTGGCGGTGAATTATCATTGCCGAATGAAAGTAAACCCTTGCTGAACAATAAACGAATCGATGCATTAGAAATTTTAACGAACAAAATGAACAATTTGCTTTCACCTCTCGAAGAATTTATCTTGCCAGAAGGCAATGAATTTGCAACACGTATTCATATGGCAAGAGCTATCTGCCGCCGAGCAGAAAGGTCTGTAATAAACATTATTGGGACCGATAACTCCAACGTAAGCATTCGGTATTTAAATCGACTTTCTGATTATTTATTTGTGTTAGCACGGTCTTCCAACCAAATTGATAATAGCCGGGAAAATCAATGGAATATGGAAAAATGAATTCAGAACGAAACATATTTTTAACCTCTAACAATTTCACTTTTCTTAAGTAAGATTGTGTTATGATTCACTGGAACGAGATTCATAAAAGAATTGAGGATGCTAACAGCATTGTCTTAACAACCCATGTAAATCCAGATGGAGATGGATTGGGCTCATCTGTGGCGATGTATTATCATCTTGTAGAGATGAAAAAGGATTGCAGGATTTTTATTGTCACGCCGCTTCCTGAAGAATATCAGTTTCTGAATAAAAATAATATAATTTCCTGTTATGATAAAAAAACAGATGATACTTGGATTCAAAACGCAGATCTTGCATTAATTTTTGATGTGGGAGATTTTAAAAGAATGAAAAATGTCGGTGAATTATTATCTGTAAACGATATTCCTATGATCAATATTGATCATCATCCTATCCGGGAAAATTCACCTTTCCTCACGAACGCGGTTGATACATCTGTGGCGGCCACTGGAGAATTGGTGTATGATTATTTTAATACGGTACGAAAAAATGCAATCACCATGGAAATGTGGGAAGGACTTTATACAGCTGTGGTAACGGATACCGGATCTTTTGCCTATTCTAATACGACAATTAAATGTCATCAAATTGCGATGGACGCCATTCAAGCAGGAGTGAATCCCGCGACAATTCATCAAAGGATTTATGAATCGAACCCTATTGAAAAATTGAGACTACTTAGTAAAATTCTGCATAATGTTCAATTGGACTGCAATGGAGAATTCGCTTGGTTTACAATAGATGAAAAAATGATGCAGTCAGTTGGCGCCAATAAGACTCATGTTGACGGATTTACAGATATGGTCCGGTCAATAAATGGAGTAGAAGTGGCTATGATGATTTTTGAAAATGAAGATTCATGCAGAGTAAATCTTCGATCAAAAGGAAAATACATTGTAAATACGATAGCATTGGAACTGGGTGGTGGAGGGCATAAGTTGGCTTGTGGTGCTGTCGTTCGGGGGAGATTGGATGAGGTTCTCCCGCGCGTATTAGAATTAACCAAATCCGAAATTGCAGAACAAAATGGGATGAAATTATGAAGATCATAGTTGCCAAAGATGCCGGCTATTGTTTTGGTGTTCGGGATGCCGTAAATCTGGCTCACGATACTGCCGATAATCTCGGCGATGTATATATGCTTGGCCATATCGTTCATAATGAAAATGTAGTTAAAGATTTAGATAATGCCGGCGCAAAAGTGGTAAAATCCCTCAAAGATGTTCCCGATGAGAAACCAATTCTTTTTCGTGCACATGGGACGGCGAACGAAGTTTGGGATGAAGCAAATGACAGGCATATGAATATTATAGATGCAACGTGCCCTCTTGTTAAAGAAATTCATAATGAAGTGATTAAACTAGAAAAAGAAGGAAGGCGGATTATTATCATTGGCGATCATGGCCATGACGAAGTTGTAGGTATTGCCAGTCAGGTAAAGAATCCGATCATTATTGCGAATCCGGGTGAGGCGGGCTCTTTGAGAAAAATGAAGCGCGCAGGTGTTGTCAGTCAATCAACTCAAACGATAGAAAATGTGCAAGATATTGTTAATATATTAATGACGAATGTGTTCGATTTACGGTTTGTGAATACCATCTGTTTCCCGACCAAACGAAATCAGGAACAAATCAGGGCTCTTGCTAAACAATGTGACATAATGATAATCATTGGATCATTTACCAGCGCAAACTCCAAGCGGTTAACTCAATTGGCGCTTGAACGAAATAAGCGATCCTATCAGGTAACCTGTGCAGAAAATCTTGATTCAAATTGGTTTGAGGATGTTGATATTGTAGGAATATCTGCCGGTGCGTCCACACCCGATAAAATTATTGAAGCTGTAACCAAAAAAATAAAAAAGATTGGTCTAGTGACCGAGAAGGAGGTTTTACATGGCTAAGGGATCATTTGAAGTAAAAGTTGGTTTTGCGGAAATGCTTAAAGGCGGTGTAATTATGGATGTAATGGATGCAGATCAAGCAACCATTGCAGAAGATGCTGGTGCTGTCGCTGTCATGGCGCTGGAACGGATTCCGGCTCTTATCCGAAAAGAAGGCGGTATTGCTAGAATGAGTGATCCGGCCATGATTAAGAAAATCCAGGAAAAAGTATCCATCCCTGTGATGGCAAAAGTTCGGATTGGGCATTTTGCAGAAGCCCAAATTTTAGAAGCACTCGAAGTAGATTTCATTGATGAAAGTGAAGTCCTGACACCGGCAGATGAAGCGAATCATATTTGGAAACATGATTTTAAAATTCCATTTGTATGTGGGTGCCGAAATCTTGGAGAAGCTTTAAGACGGATTGGAGAAGGTGCTGCTCTGATTCGAACGAAAGGTGAGGCAGGTAGCGGTAATATCGTTGAAGCCGTTCGCCATATGCGAAAGGTAACTTCTGCCATAAAAGAATTGGCTACAATGGGTCAGGATGAACTAATGGCAGAAGCCAAAGAAATTGGCGCTCCCTTTAGCTTGGTCCAACAGGTTTCCAAATTGGGCAAATTACCGGTTCCGAATTTTGCAGCAGGCGGAGTTGCTACACCGGCTGACGCATCGCTTATGATGCAACTTGGTGCTGAAACGGTGTTTGTTGGATCGGGAATTTTTATGAGCGAGGAACCTGCTAAACGCGCAAAGGCTATTGTTGAAGCAGTAACCTTTGCGGATGACCCAGAAAAGCTAGCAAGTATTTCCACCGGGCTTAAAAAGGCAATGAAAGGATTGGATATTTCTGAAATACCCGAAGATCAAATGTTGCAAGAAAGAGGCTGGTAATGATAGTAGGGGTTCTCGCGCTACAAGGGAATTATGACAAACACCTTGAAAAACTTGAGGGATTGAATTGCCCTTCAGTTTTAATCAAATATCCGAATCAGCTCTCGGAAATTGATGGATTGGTATTACCGGGTGGAGAATCCACCAGCATAACATTGTTAATGGAACAAACCGGCTTTGATTCTGCAATTATAGATTTTGCAAAGAACAATCCAATTTTCGGAACATGCGCCGGGTTAATTATAATGTCGACAACTTCCGCTGATAGCAGCGTAAATCCTCTCGGACTTATTGATATAGCGGTAAAACGAAATGGCTACGGTCGGCAAATCAAATCAGGATTTCAGACGGTTGATATTTCTTTTAATGGGCAATCATTTTCCGAATCATCCATGTTTATCCGTGCCCCACAAATTACCCGCATTGGTCCGGATGTGGAAATTTTAGGAACGATGGATAATGACCCTGTTTTTGTGAAACAGAATCACCATTTAGCATCTTGTTTCCATCCAGAAATGGTAGATAACTCATTAATGTATTCCCTTTTCATTTCATTAATAAAATCTCATAATCTTGCCCATGCCGTATAAATTTCTTGATTCAATAAATGATCCTGCCGATCTACGAAAACTTTCTGTTACTGATCAAAAAAAACTCAGCGATGAGCTCAAAGATTACATTATTCGCGTGGTAGAAGAAAAGGGAGGCCATCTTTCTTCGCCTCTTGGTGTGGTTGATTTAACAATTGCGCTTCACACTGTTTTCGATACACCCAGAGATCTACTAATATGGGATGTTGGGCATCAATGTTACCCTCATAAAATTTTAACCGGTAGGAGGGATACATTTCCAACCTTGAGACAAAAAGATGGCATTAGTGGGTTTTGTCGTCAATCTGAAAGTGAATACGATGTTTTTGGTGCTGGTCATGCTAGTACCTCAATATCGGCTGCACTTGGTTTGGCCCACGCACGAAATATTAAAAATGAAAAAAACAAAATTGTAGCTGTCATCGGCGATGGAGCAATGACGGGTGGATTGGCGTTTGAAGGATTAAATAACGTTAGCCAGCTCAATGGTCAGTTACTAATCGTATTGAACGATAACCAAATGTCAATTTCACCAACAGTTGGTGCCATATCCCATTATTTAACGAAGGTCGTTACAAATCCTCTTTACAATCATATAAAAGAGATTATTTGGAAGGCAACTGAAAAACTACCTCTCGGTAAGTACGCTATCCAAAGGTTTTTACATAGTCTTCAGGAAGGCTTGAAAATTTTTCTTGTTCCTGGAATGATTTTTGAAGAATTAGGCATCCGGTATTACGGACCGATTGATGGTCAAGATTTGGATGAAATGATGGATACATTCATAAATGTGAAAGATATGGATCAACCAGCGGTCGTCCACGTATTAACCAAAAAGGGAAGTGGCAAAGAGAAAGCAGAAGCCGACCCTCTTAAATATTATAGTTCTTCCGGAAATAATGTATCTGGAAATGGGAAGAAAAAAAGTGAGGTTCCTGGGTATTGCACTGTTTTTGGCTCAATAGCGATTGAAATGGTTGAGGCAAATAAGGATGTTTGCGCTGTGGTTGCTGCGATGGGCGAAGGAACCGGATTAAAGCCATTTTCTGATCAATATCCGGATAAATTTTTTGATGTAGGTATTGCAGAAGGTCATGCGGTTACCTTTGCGGCCGGTCTTGCGACATCAGGATTAAGACCGGTTGTTGCATTATATTCCTCTTTTGTTCAACGATGTTTTGATATGATAGTCCACGATGCTTCCCTTCAAAATCTTCCGGTTATTTTTGCGTTGGATCGAGGAGGATTTGTAGGGCCGGATGGACCCACACACCATGGGGCACTAGATATTTCATTTCTACGTTGTATTCAAAATATTATTATAACTGCTCCAAAAGATGGAAATGAATTAAGGAATCTACTATTTACAGGGCTTAACCAAACCACAACCCCATTCGTTACACGTTATCCAAAAGAAAGTGCAATAAAGTTTGAACAAGGAATCCTTCCTGAAATTATTCCAATTGGATCTTGGGATGTGATTCAGAAGGGGACGGATGTTGCAATTCTTGCCGTCGGGTCTATGGTGCATTCTTCGCAAAATATTTTATCGGAATTATCCAAAAATGGAATCTCTGCCGAACTTGTAAATTGCCGCTTCATCAAACCCATGGACGAACCATATTTAGAAAAAATGATGAATCGATTTGACAAAGTTTTAACCATTGAAGATGGCGTGAAGCTTGGCGGATTTGGTGAAGGTGTGACAGCTTGGCTTTCTGATAGAGGATACAAGGGAACCATAAAAAGACTTGGCCATCCAGACATATTTGTAGAGCATGGGACTCGATCTGAATTGTTAAAGCTAACCGGAATCGATGGTAGTGGAATCGCAAAGGCTGTTTCTGAATTGGTTTCCTTTTCTGACGTTTTCCAACCGTAATTTGAACATGATCCAGCCAGTCCTGACTCAATTGGGACTCTTCCTTTTTCGCATCCGAATTTGAAGATATGCACTTTACACCCGGATTGGATCAAATATGTAATTCTAAAAGATGAGTATCCAAATTCTCAATCCTGAATTTGTATCAGTAACTCTTACATTGGATCATGTTCAAATGGCCATTCACCATGCCTTGGACCGCACGAAGGAAATTGTCCGACAATTCATTCCAAGGAAGTCTGCCTTAAATCATTTGGAAACCAATTATATCGGTGTGTTAGGAGAATTGGCCATTCGCCAAGCCGCAGATCTGACGGGTGAATTGGAACGGAATTATGAAAAACATGAGGTGGATAGTGGTGATGTTCTCATCGATGGAAAAATGTTTGATGTTAAAACTGAAGCTATTCCGGAAAAGTGGTTTCAAAAATTGGCTTCGGGGAAAATAAAGCAATATGATCCATATGGCTGTCGAGTTTTTACGGCAAAGCATGCACATCATCTTAAAAAATATTCAGGTGGAATTATTTTTTGTTCAATCCCAATCTTAGCTAATGAAGAAAGTCGAGAAAATAAAATCAGAGAATCGCTTTTATTAAACCGAGAAATTATTGTTCCGGGTTTTACAACTTCTAAGAATGTAAAGGAAAAGGAATCGACTTGGTTTACACCCGAAGATCCAAGGGGTAAAAAAAGAAAATACAATTCAAAAAATTACATATTTCATCATTCAGAATTACAATCACTAAAAACCTTGATTTCAAATTTGGTTTAATCTTTCTGCAGTCATTGCGATGAATATTTTATTCAGTTCATAACCCACATAATCTCGACCGAGTTTTTTGGCAGCAACTGCCGTTGTTCCGGATCCCATAAATGGGTCTAAAATAGTATCACCCAAAAAAGAAAACATTCGAATCAATCGATGGGGTAATTCTTCGGGGAATGGCGCGGGATGCGAACGATCTTTTTCTGGAGAAAATCGCCATATATTATTAATGTATTCTCGCCAATCTTCCTTGTTCAATCGACTATCTTCTTTAATTTGTTTAGACATTTTTTCCGGTTGCCCATCTTTGACAAATAGATTAATAAATTCAATGGTATTGAGTCCATAAAAATTAGGTGGATACGGATAAGAACCCATCATCAATTGATCCGTACTGCCTTTATCCCAAATAATGAGGTCATACCGAAAAAATTTAGTTTTATGTAAAATACTGGCTTCTATATCATTGTTGATATTTTGGTAATCCCGATTGTGGTGGGTATTCATAATTGCTTTTTCCATTGGAAGGATGGGTGTGTTTATGCACAATTTTCCGTTAGGTTTGAGCACACGAAAACATTCTTTCCACACCGGAATCATCGATTGAATGTAATGATTGTAGGATCCGCTGGATTGACCGATTTGAGACGGGAACCCGTAGTCTTTTGCCTTAAAATAAGGTGGGCTCGTAATAATTAGACGGATGGATTCGTCGGGAATTTCATTCATCGTTTCGCATGATTTACGATAGATTTTATTGCTTTCCATTGCAGGAAGTTTACAGTGAATTTTAGAAATATCCTCCCTTGAAGTACTTTTTTTTCAAATGAATCCGAATTGTGAGCAAATCTTGTTAATTTTACATTCTTAATTAAAACAAAAAAGAATTCGAAATGGGTAAACAACTACAATTATTTGAAGAAGCGGAAAAACGCTGGAAAGACACATCTGAGAACACTGCCGGCCGAAATTATGATTTTAATACACTAAGTGGCGATCCGCTGGAGACGTTATATTATCCAACATCGGGAGAGCAATCTGATTATTTAGATCAACTTGGCTTTCCCGGGCAATACCCGTTTACACGTGGAATTCATGCAAATATGTACCGTGGAAAACTGTGGACCATGCGACAATTTTCCGGTTTTGGAACACCTAAAGAAACCAATGAACGCTACCATTTTTTGATGAAAGAAGGACAAATGGGACTTTCTATTGCCTATGATATGCCGACACTCATGGGGTACGATCCGGGGCACCCTCATTCCGATGGGGAAGTTGGTAAATGTGGTGTAAGTGTAGCATCACTCAAAGATATGGAAATTTTATTTAACGGTATTAATCTTGGAGACATTTCCGTTTCGCAAACTATCAATGGACCGGCAATTATTTTGTTGGCATTTTACATCGCGGTAGCGGATAAACAAGGTGTGGCTAAGGATAAATTAAGGGGAACCCTACAAAATGATATTTTAAAGGAATTCATCGCACAGAAGGAATGGATCTTTCCTCCGGAAGCATCCATGAGAGTCATCACAGATATGATGCAGTATTGCACGAAACATTTGCCACAATTCAATACTATTTCCATTTCCGGGTATCACATTCGGGAAGCCGGCTCAACTGCGGCACAAGAACTTGCGTTTACACTTGCAGATGGATTTACTTATGTTGAATATGCCAAAAAAGCCGGACTGGATGTGGACGAGTTCGCGCCACGTCTTTCTTTCTTTTTTAACTCTCATCTGGACTTTTTTGAAGAGATTGCAAAATTTCGTGCGGCAAGGCGGATTTGGGCTCGACATTTAAAAGAAACTTACGGTGCTAAAAATCCACGGTCCTGGAAATTGCGTTTTCATACGCAAACTGCCGGATGCTCTTTAACAGCACAGCAGCCGGAGATTAATATCTCTCGCACCGCTTTTCAGGCAATGGCCGCCGTGCTTGGCGGAACACAATCGCTTCATACCAATTCTATGGATGAAACGCTTTCACTCCCAACAAGGAAGGCAGCAGAAATTGCTTTAAGGACGCAACAGTTAATTGCCTTTGAAACGGGAGCCGCAAATGTTGCAGATCCACTTGGTGGGTCTTGGTATGTTGAAGCTTTAACGAATCGTATGGAACAACAGGCGGAAGCATATTTTACGCAAATTGAAGAGATGGGTGGAGTTATTCCGGCAATAGAGGATGGGTTTTTCCAGCGTGAAATTGCGTATTCTGCATCAGAATATCAGAAAAAAGTAGATGAAAAAACTCGAATTGTAGTTGGAGTGAATGCATTCCAAAAAGAAAACGAAGAAATCGAAATTCCAATTCTTGAGATTGGAGAGGAAGCTGAGAAAAATCAGATCACAGCATTGAAACAACTTCGAGTTGCGCGTGATCAAAAGGCTGTAAATGATGCATTGCAAAAAGTACAAATCGCCGCAGCGGGGAATGACAATATATTTCCACCAATTCTGGAAGCAGCAAAGGCATATGCAACATTGGGCGAAATTGTTGACGCGATGAAAAAGGAATTTGGGGAGTGGCAAGAATCGGCAGTATTCTAAAAATCCATAATGCATAAGGATAATCGCTGATTATTCTTAAATTGTTTCATCCCCTTTGTGATTTTTCGCAACCAACGTGGCTCACAAATTAATTATGATACAAATGTTAGAAAGGTGTTTGGTAACAATAAAAAACACATCATCTTGATGCCGACCAACTTTTCCTTTAAGGCATCCCCTCCCTATAAAATAATATATTCTGGTTAAATGATTCATAGACTCATTCTCATTATCTTATCTATTCTCGTAACTATTTTTATTGGCTGGACCTTACGAGAAACTGGGTCTTATTATATAACCGATTTACTGGAACGGCCACACCACGATAGTCATAAACTCTGGAAACCGGGCGGAACCATGGGGCATGGGTTGGGAATCCTTGGTGGCAGTATGATGATTATCATGTTTGTCTATTCTCTTAGAAAACGAATTAAATTTTTCCAAAAATGGGGCAAATTGCCTACGTGGCTTAATTATCATATTTTTCTGGGGATTGTTGGTCCTATCTTGGTTACTTTACATACCGCATTCAAATTTGGCGGACTTGTATCAATTTCCTACTGGTCTATGGTTGCTGTTGCTTTGAGTGGGTTTATAGGACGGTATATTTATATCAAAATTCCCCATAGGGTGAGTGGTGTTGAATTATCAAAAGATGAATTCTTGAATCGGATTCGCCTACTGACTGAAGAGATGAAAGTCGAGTTTAGTATGTCGGATGACAATATTAGCCTGATTCTTGATTTATCCGGCGCCGAAAAAATAGAGCAACGCGGGTTATGGGGCATCTTTACTATCTTTATTATGGATATTACCGGATGGGTCAAATGGTTGGGAATAAAAAATAAAATACAAAAAACATCAGCCATTCCAAAAAGTGAAATTCGAAAATTTAAAAAATCTTTAAGGCAAATCGTAAAAATGAATCGACAAATTGCATTTTGGACTGCAGCCCATTCTCTTTTTCATTATTGGCATGTGATTCATAAACCTTTTGCTTATACAATGGTGGTCATCATGTTTATTCATATAGTCTTGGTTGTCTCTTTTGGTTATAAGTGGATATTTTAGGTATGAGAGAGAAGCATAAAATGAGTGCCAAAATGGCTAAATTATTTTTAAAAGCATCTATTATTTTATTAATCATTATTCAGTTAATTCCCTATGGAAGAAATCATACGAATCCTCCGGTAGTTTCAGAGCCGGATTGGAACAGTATAGAAACAAAAGATTTGTTTTTTCAAACATGTCAAAATTGCCACAGCAATGAAACAGATTGGCCTTGGTACAGTCATATCGCACCGGTTTCATGGCTGATTCAGCATGATGTTAATGAAGGACGTGAACATTTCAATGTTTCTTTATGGGGAATTCAGAAACATAATGAAGGGAAGGAAGCCGCAGAAGAATTGCAAGAGGGTGACATGCCTCCTTGGTTTTATTATATTTCGCCTCAACATCAAAAATTATCAGCAAAGGATAAGATAAAATTAATTTCAGGGTTAGTAGAAACATTCGGGCAAGAATCAGATGACCATGATGACGACCATGAACATGAAGATTGAATGATGGATCATTGTTTAATTCTGTGATATTCATCACCAATGGAAATATACTCAAATATTATCTTTTCTGATATAATTTGAACAAAAAACATTATGAATGAAACTGTATTAACTTATTTAATCGGCGGCGGGATTATTCTCATTTTTCTCGTTCCCTATATTCTATCCATGAAGCGAAAGAATAAAAGAACGAAAGATCGATTGGAAGAAACCCGAGCTAAAAGACAGGATAAAGCGCTACTTCAACATCCAATTATCAATCGTTCGTTATGTATTGGTTGTGGTATTTGCGTGGATGCTTGTCCAGAAGGAACTGTGTTAGGTCTGATAGATGGCAAAGCAACCATTATTCATGGAAGCCATTGTGTAGGGCATGGAAAATGTGCAGAAGCATGCCCTGTTTCTGGCATTGAAATTGGCTTAGGTGATATTAGTCAAAGAGAAGATATTCCCCAATTATCTGAGCATTTTGAGAGCAATATTCCTGGCCTCTATATCATCGGAGAGTTGAGCGGATTAGCCTTGATTAAAAATGCAATCACGCACGGCGTTGCCGCCATCAATCATATCCATAAAAATCAGATTTCAAACAATAAGGGCGAATTTGATGTGGTGATTATTGGCGCAGGACCTGCTGGTTTATCAGCTGCATTACGAGCAAAAGAGTTGGGATTGAATTATATGGTATTAGATCAAGACCAGCCGGGAGGCACTATTTTGCAATATCCTCGTCGAAAATTGGTTTTGGTTCAACCTGTAGAGCTACCATTGTTTGGTGCCTTAAAAAAAGGAGAGTACGAAAAAGAAGATTTGTTGACTATTTGGGAAAAAGTCATTAAAGATCAGGAAGTCAGGTTGTTGTCCGGACATAGACTTTTGGGGATTACAGGAGAAATTGGGAATTTTAAAGTACAGACATCTTCAGACACTGCAGTTTCATCTAGGGTTGTATTGGCACTTGGACGACGGGGGACACCCAGAAAGTTGGGAATTCCCGGCGAAGAGTTGGGTAAAGTCATGTACAAATTGATGGATGCTGAAACCTATAAACACAAAAAACTATTGGTGGTTGGAGGTGGCGACTCTGCCATCGAAGCAGCATTGGGCTTAGCTCATCAAGAAGGCAATGATGTTACCATTTCCTATCGTAAAGAAAATTTCTTCAGACTAAAAGCCAGAAATGAAACGAATCTTGAAAAAGCTATTTCAGATAAATTATTGAATGTGGTTTTTAATTCCAGTCCTGTCAAAATTGAAGAAAAATCTGTTACATTGAAAACGAGTGAAACAGAAATGGAAATAGACAATGAGTTTGTATTTATTTTTGCTGGAGGCGAACTGCCATTCAAATTATTAAACGAAATTGGCATTGAATTTGGAAAAAAAATTGAGGCTGCCACATGATGGTCAGGTGGTGGTTTCTCTGTCTTTTTCCTGCGATGATTTCAGCACAATTCTCACCCGGGAAATTATCCAAGTATCACGCTCATTTGGAGGGCAACTCAAATTGTATCCAATGCCATGATTTGGGTAAAAAAGAAATTTCTGATGGCTGTAATGTTTGTCATACGCCCTTGAAAAAAAGGATTGATGCTAAGTTGGGATTTCATAAGGATAAAACTGATGAATGTGGGTCCTGCCATTCAGATCATAATGGAACCAAGTTTGAACTGGTTTATTGGCCGAAAGATATCCGAAAATTTAATCATGAAAAAACAGGATACACTCTAACCGGAAAACATGATGTCGTTGAATGTGGCGAGTGTCATTCCAGAAAAAATATTACTTGGGAACCCATTCGACAATGGGCCTCCGAGCATACCCAATTCCCGGTACTGGATCGGACTTTTCTGGGTTTGAGCGCCACATGCAATTCTTGCCATGAGGATATTCATACAGATCAGGTTACGTCGGATTGTGCTTCTTGTCACAATACATCTGATTGGAAACTGGCCATTCAGGATTTTGATCATAACCAGGCCAAATTTTTGTTGACAGGTGCTCATAAAAGGGTAGATTGTGAAAAATGTCATCCTGCTCAACCGGATCATCCCAAAAAAGTCTGGAAACTTACTGGAATGGCTTATGATAATTGTTCGCGTTGTCATACTGATATTCATAAAGGTAGTTATGGTGAAACCTGTGAATCCTGCCATACAACAGAGGATTGGAAAAAAGACCTAAAACCGTTTGACCACAGTAAAACCAAATACCCCTTAGCCGGAAAACATATAAATGTGTCCTGTAATGAATGCCACCAAACAACGCTTGCCGGCGGGTTGCCAAGGTATCTTAGCTGCATTGGTTGCCACGAAGATAAACATTATGCACAGTTTGAGAACCGCCGTGATGGAGGCGATTGTGCTGCTTGTCATACCGTGAATGGATTTTTACCAGCGACATTCACTGGCTCAATGCATCAGATGATACGGTTTCCTTTGGACGGCGCTCATTTGGCGGTACCCTGTAGTGGGTGTCATAAACCTGTTCAACCTGTCCAAGGAAAAACCACAGTTCAGTTTACGTGGAAAGATATGAATTGTGCCGTTTGTCACGACGATGTTCACCGAAAGCAATTCTTAAAGCATGATAATAAGACCTGTGATTCTTGTCACATCACCGAAGCTTTTACTCGTGTTAAATTTGATCATGAAAAAACCAATTATCCATTGGATGGAAAACATATGAATGTGAATTGTCAAGAATGCCATAAAAAGGAACAAGATCAAAATGGTCAATTTGTACGATATGCTCCTGTGCCACATCAATGTAAAGATTGTCACACATTTACCGAACAAATTCGATGAAATTATTTTCCATAATTATTTTGTGTTCAATGGCATCGGCTATGCAGAATGATGAACTAATTGTGCCCGGCTATGACTGCGGAGATTGTCATGGTTCGGCCGGATGGGATGTGATTGATCTCTCAAAATTTGATCATCAGCAAACCGGTTTTCAATTAAAAGGTGCGCATATGGTTCAGAATTGTTCACAGTGCCATTTAGGTGAAACGATTGCTCAAAAACATGACTTTCAATTGATTGCGGATGATTGTGCTTCGTGTCATTTAGATATTCATGAAACAACCTTGGGCAATGATTGTTCTGCATGTCACAATTCGGATGCATGGACTGTGACCCAAAGATCATTCGACCACAAAGCGACATTATTTCCTTTATTTGGCGCCCATCGCTTTGCAGACTGCCAAGATTGTCATCAATTTGAACCGGTCGTCAATTTTGATTATTCATCGGTAGATTGTTATAGTTGTCACCAACAAGATTATGAACAATCTACAAATCCGAATCATATCGCTGTTCGCTTTAATGCAGATTGCAGTCAATGCCATGCTGTTCAGCAATCTACTTGGATTTCTTCTTTTGATCACGATTTAACGATTTTTCCTTTGGCGGGTCTTCACAAATCGGTTGATTGTTCAGGCTGTCATGCGGATGAAAATTATACTATTTCTTCAGATTGCTACGATTGCCATCAACAAGATTACACCCAAACTACAGACCCAAATCATATTTCAGTAAATATCAGTACAGATTGTAAAGAATGCCACACCGAGCAGTTACCTTTATGGGCTTCATCTTTCGATCACGATTTAACAGTTTTCCCGTTGCTCGGTCTTCATAAGCCTGTTGATTGCACCGGTTGCCATGTAGATCCGAATTCCAGCCCTTCTTTAGATTGCAATGGATGCCATTTGCAGGATTTTGAAACAACCCAAACCCCAGATCATTCAACGTATAATTATCCGGCTGAAGATTGCAATGCCTGTCATTCCGAATTTGGCTGGATTCCGCATACATTTATGCATGACCTTACTTATAGTTGCGGTACTTGTCATCAGCCAGACTACGACACTGCCGTTGATCCTCCGCATACTTCGGCATCGGGTTTTACGCTGGACTGCGATCTTTGTCACAGCAGTACCACCACTTGGGATGGAGCGGTATTTGACCACAGTAACGCAACAAGTGGATGTGTAACTTGTCATTTGAGTGATTATCAAGGCGCCTCAGATCCTCCTCATTCAGAGGAAACCGGATTCAGCGAATCCTGCGAACAATGCCACAACAGTACTACTACTTGGGATGGTGCTACTTTTTCTCATGAGGATATAACTACTGCTTGCAATACCTGTCACATGAATGACTTTTACGAAGAGCACAGCGATGGGTTTCCCACCGATTGCGAGAATTGTCACACAAGCACCACCGATTGGGAAGAAGTTTCTTTTTCTCATGATGACCTAACCGATGCTTGTAGCAGTTGCCACATGGATGATTTTTATGATGAACACAGCGATGGCGAGCCGACTGATTGTGAAACCTGCCATACTACAAATAACTGGGATGATGTTACCTTTGATCACGATAATGATTATTTCCCAATTTACTCGGGTGAACATAATAATGAATGGAGTACATGTACGGCAGAGTGCCATATCAATTCGTCCGATTATTCTGTATTTTCCTGTGGATTAAACGGCGTTTGTCATGATCATAGACAATCCGAAATGGATGATGAGCATGATGGTGAAACCGGTTATTCTTATAATAGTTCAGCGTGTTATGATTGTCATCCTAATGGTGAAAAGGACGACAACAATGATGATTTCATAGATCCAACAGACTGGCGCAATCATTTAAAACGTGATCCGGATTGGATGCAACATTGAGTTATGGTGCAATAATGTCCTTCTTTTTAACGATAAATCTTCAAAGTGATTTGACAGATATTCCCTGTAGTGACTGCCATTCTTCAGATGGTTGGGAGCCTCTTTCTTCGACTATGATATTTAATCATGATAATACGGATTTTCAGCTAGAAGGGAATCATCGGGGTACGGAATGCATCCAATGTCATCCGGGAAATACGATGGAAGAAATCCATAATTTTACCCACGCAGAAACGGAATGCCAAACCTGCCATATGGATATTCATTACGGATTGATGGGAACCGATTGCCAAACTTGTCATGGTTTTGAAACGTGGGATATGTCTAATTGGAAAAAAGCCTATGAACATTTGATGTTTCCTTTATTGGGAGCACATGCTTTAATCGAATGTTCTACTTGTCATGGTGAAGATCTCGTTCAATATTCAGGAAGTTTAAGTAACGATTGTTTGCCTTGCCATACGCTTGATTATAATCAGGCTCTAGCAACCAGCTCGCATTCGGAGAATACAAACTGCATTTTGTGTCATAATACGCATGGTTGGTCTCCTGCAGATATGTCTCACCACGATTTTTTATTTCCTATTTATTCCGGAGAGCATCGAGGGGAATGGTCCACCTGTGAAGCGGAGTGCCATATCAATTCGTCCGATTATTCTGTATTTTCTTGTGGATTAAACGGCGTTTGTCATGATCATAGACAAACCGAAATGGACGATGAGCATGATGATGAATCCGGTTATGTTTATGAAAGTTCGGCCTGCTTTAATTGTCACCCACAAGGAAAAGAAGATGATTAGGAATTTTTCACTTTTATTATTTTTATTTCTAGCTTTTACAGGAGCTATTTTTTCCCAGGAATCTATCCTTGTTGAAGGGAAAATCACGTATTTAACAGCAGACCAAATTTATTGTGATGTGGGTACAATTGGTGGCGCATCTGTTGGCGACACGTTGAAAGTTTTACGGAGGGAACAGGAGTTAGGATTAATCCTAATTACCAATGTTGCCAGGAAATCATCTGTTTGTTTGTCTTTGGTTCCCGCTTCTGTGTTTCAGTTAGGTGATAAAGTTGTGCTGGATAAAATGACTAAGCCACTTTCTCAACCGAATGAAATTGTTAAAGACCGACTGAAAGAAACAGTTGAAAAACCCCAAAAATCGAAATTGAAACAATCAGGGAATTTGAGTTTTCGATATACAGATACGCAATTTTCTAATAACAATTCTGCCAATCGAGGAATCGGATCGTTGAATTATCGCCTTCGATATGATGGACTATTTAAGCCACAATTATGGATTTACGGGCGCAGTGATCTTGCTGATAAAGAATTTAAACTGTATCAAGCGCGCCTCACGTTTGGATCATCTACAGGAAAATTATATGTACAAGTTGGGCGCGTTTTTTCGCCTGCTCTTTCCGGAATTGGTGCAACGGACGGATTATTGGCATCAACTACTATAAAGAGGGGGATTTCTTTAGGCGTGTTGGGAGGATTTTCTCCAAATCCGCAAAATTTGAATTTTGATAAAAATATATCAAAAACAGGCGGCTATATTCATTTTAAAAATCAATCACCAAATTTCCGGATGATTGGTAGCATCGCTTTTGCGCAACAAAAAGTCAGCGGAAAAACCGATCGAGAATTTATTTTTTGGACATGGCGAGGGAATGTTGGGAATACATTTTCTTTAGCGATGTACCAAACAGTTGACCTTTATCCTGATACGGAAATTGGCGTAAGAAATAAAATGACGCCAACCTCCAGCCAAATATCAGTAAGATTCCGCCCGATAAAAAGTATTACAATCCGATCTAGATATTCTGCTCGGAGACAAGTTTTATATTTTGAATCAGCCCAAACGTTGCCTGATTCACTTTTTCAGGACGAACTGCGGTCCGGCTGGTATAACACCATTCAATTATCTATGAACAATATTGGTAGTTTTCAGCTTGGCGCAAATTTAAGAAATCAAAAATCTGCCGATCGTCCCGCAGTATTGGCATTCATGAGTTTCCGTTCACCTTCAGGGTCTAATGGGCGAACGTATAATTTGAAAACAAATTATATTCGGAATGATCTGATAACCGGGGTGCGATTTACTGTTGGATTAGATCAATCATTGGGGAAGAAAATATCAATTTATGCAGAAGCAGATGGCTATTCTTATGGATATGGAACGAATTGGTCTGATTATTTTCAACAAAGGATAAACGTTGGAATGAATTGGCGTATTTTTTCTAAGCTTCAAATGACTTTATCAGCAGATTATACGCAGGAGGATAATTATTCATTTCAATATGTTTATGCCGGTTTGAATTACAGGTTTTAATATTTTGATTGTTGGTTCTATATATAGTTTACAATAAAAATAGGGTCATGACTAGTTTAGCGTTTTATTTCGAAAGTTTTCGAGTAGTTTTTGGTAGATATTTTCATGCCTGTAATTGAACCTAAACTCACTTTCTTTCAAATGAAAATAGAACGCATTTTTATGGATTCCACGATATTTAGA
>JABIDL010000032.1 GCA_018651745.1 Candidatus Neomarinimicrobiota bacterium
AGCCCATTATACCTAATCCCTGTGGATAAAATGTGGATAACTATTCTTTCGTTCAATTTTTCCCTCAAGAATTGAAAATATTTACTTTTCCTCTTGACCCGTTTTACTTCAGGCAATATATTGATCCCTGCCAACCAAGACGTTTTTTCTTTTTTACATTTTTTACCAGCCTAAAGGCAGTTTTTTAATACAGTTACCACATACCTTAATTAGGATATTTTATGGCTGAAGCTATGGAATTTCCTTTTGCAGATTCGGATGGGCAAAAGGAACAAATCAAATCTCTTGTAGAGGAACAAGTCCGCGAAATCGAACGTTCAGAAAACGGAAAAACTGCCGTTCCTGAACCCTATACGATAGAATCTTATTACAAAGGCGACAATCTCGGCGCCGATATTCTTAAAAATAAATACCTCGCTCCTTGGGAGCAGCATCCGTACCAACTCTGGCAGCGGCAAGCTCAGGCGTTGGCCGGGGTTGAAAAAACCAAACGCCTGCAAACCGAGTGGGAAGAAAAATTTATGTCCATTTTAGAGGACTTTCGATTCACGCCCGGAGGACGCATCATGCACGGTGCCGGCCGTGACGACATTACCACAACGCTCAATAACTGCTATGTGGTAGGCATTCAGGACGACTCAATCAATGCGATATATAAAACGATTGAAGAAGAGGCGCGGACTTATAAATTTGGCGGTGGATGCGGTCATGACTTATCCGTCCTTCGCCCTTCCGGGGATACCATCAATGGGACCGGTGGTGAATCATGCGGTCCTGTAGGATTCATGAACCTATTCAGCGAAAATACCAATACTATCGCCCAACATGGACGGCGTGGCGCAAATATGCAGACGCTTCGCGTGGACCATCCTGACATTGAAAAATTTATCAGCATTAAAACCGGTAACGTTGATATGGTGAAATATTCGAATATTTCTGTTCTATTAACGCATCAATTTATGGATGCAGTCGAGAAAGACTCTGATTTTGATCTCTGCTGGGACGGAAAAATTTACAAAACCATCCAAGCACGCAAACTATGGGATACTATCATTCATCACGCGCACACTAGCGCCGAACCGGGACTGCTTTTCTGGGAAACCATGACAGATTATCATAATGCAGAATATTGTAGCCCACTTGTGTCCACAAATCCTTGCGCCGAGCAACCTTTGCCGGATGGAGGATGTTGTAATCTCGGCTCTATCAACCTTGAACGATATGTTGATGACAAAGGAAATTTTATGATAGATTCGTTTAAAGAATGCGTGCAATACGCCACAAGATTTTTAGATAATGTCATTGATTATAATCTGGACCGCCATGCGCTGGAAACCCAGCAGGTTAATGCCAAAAATGACCGCCGTATCGGCCTCGGAATCCTCGGACTTGGTGATATGCTCGTAAAGATGGGCATCAAATACGATAGTAATGATGCATTGGAAACGATTGATCAGGTTATGAAAATTTTCCGTGATACATCCTATGAAACCAGCGCTAATCTTGCGCGAGAAAAAGGCGGTTTTCCAAATTTTGACTGGGAAGGCTACCACAAAAGTAAATTCGTTAAAAATCTTCCTAAACGACTCCGGGATAAAATTCAGGAGAACGGTGTACGAAATGCTACCATTCTGACGGTGCCTCCCACGGGAAGTGGTGCCATTGTTGCACAAGTCACCTCTGGAATTGAACCCATTTTTGCAACATCCTACATGCGTCGTGTAAAGAAAAATGATGGCGGTTATGGAAAAACATTTTCTGAATACAAAGTTGTACATCCCGTCATTGAAAAACTATTTGGCTCAGATAAAAATCTTCCAGACCACGTTGTTACCGCACATGACATTGATCCGTATTTTCGGGTAAAACTGCAAGGTGTAATCCAAAAATATATTGATTCATCCATTTCTTCAACGGTGAATCTTCCGAATAATATTGATGTTGAGGCGGTTGGTGATATTTATATGACGGCGTATAAAGAAGGTTTAAAAGGTATTACTGTGTACCGTGAAGGCAGTCGTGAAGGAATTCTCATCACCGATAAAAAAGAAGATCTTTCTACAAACGGTGAAATAGATGAGGAACTTCAGACAAAAGCCCGAGGAACTAAGGCACCGCGAAACCGACCCGGCATTACTCAAGGGCAAACTAGAAGAATCCGAACCGGCGAAGGATCCCTTTATATTACTATTAATGAAGATGAAAACGGTTTATGTGAAATTTTTACGACCATCGGAAAGGCAGGTGGAAACGCCGCTGCACAGTCCGAAGCGATAAGTCGGCTTATTTCTTTGGCATTGCGATCTGGAATCAACCCAACCTCAATTGTGAAACAACTAAAAGGAATTAGCGGTCCAAATCCCGCCTGGGAAGATGGCCGGCTTGTGCTTTCTACCCCTGATGCTATCGGAAAAGCATTGGATGACTACCTGAAAGACATCCAGACTAAAGATCAAAAGGATGAACATCCAAGTGCACAATTCACTATGGTGTCCGAGGCAGAAACCAGCGGGAAACCTGTTACGGATTTTACATTTAAAAATATCACAACTTGTCCGGACTGCGGGAGCACCGTCAATCATGAAGCCGGATGCGTTACGTGCCCCGGATGTGGTTTTTCAAAATGTGAATAAAAATAATTATTCCACCTAAAATAAAAAAGCCCCTTGAGAACCAAGGGGCTTTTTTATACCGCTTAATTTTTACCTTGTTTAGAATTCCATTAATTCTTTTTCTTTATGATCTTGAAGCTCGTTAAGACTTTCTATATGCTTATCTGTCATTTCCTGTAAATCCTGCTCACTTCGACGAATCTCATCTTCAGAAATATGTTCATCCTTACCAAATTCCTTTGCATGATGAATTGCATCTCTCCTAACATTTCTTATTGCCACACGTCCTTCTTCCACTTGTTGGTGAACCATTTTAATTAAATCTTTTCGTCTTTCTTCAGACAATTGGGGAACCGGAAGTAGAATAACCGTACCATTATTATTGGGTGTAAGACCAATATTGCTTTCAACAATCGCCTTTTCAATATCAGGAATTAAATGTTTTTCAAACGGTTGTATAGTAATCAACCTCGCCTCAGGAACGGTTATATTTGATACCTGATTTAGTGGTGTTTTCGTTCCGTAATAGTCAACCGATACTGAATTCAGTACCTCAGGATTCGCACGACCGGTTCTGATTTTCACCAGTTCCATTCGGGTGTGTTCCACGGCTTGATCCATACGATGTTTTGCATCAGTTAAAATGTCTGTCAACATAAAATTAATCCTTAATTAATGTTCCTATTTGTTCACCCATAATAATCTTCTTTAAGTCTCCAGGTTTATTTACGTTAAAAACGCGTAAGGGTAAATTATTTTCCTTGCATAATGAAATCGCGGTCATATCCATCACCCGAAGTTCTTGCACGAGCACTTCCTTGAATGTGATCGTGTCAAATTTCACTGCATCAGAATATACTTCAGGGTCTTTGTCGAAAACACCATCTACTTTGGTTCCTTTAAGTACAACATCAGCTTTAAGTTCAGTGGCTCTAAGAACCGCAGCAGTGTCGGTAGTAAAATATGGATTTCCAGTGCCGCCGGCAACAATGACTACGCGACCTTTTTCCAAATGCCTAAGAGCTCGACGTCGTATATAAGGTTCAGCAATTTGAGAAACATTTATTGCAGATAGGGTTCGAGTATCACACTCCAATTGTTCCAGCGCATCCTGAACAGAAATTGCATTCATGATTGTAGCCAGCATTCCGAGGTAATCACCCGTAACGCGATCCATTCCTTTTCCTGCTGCCTTAACACCACGAAATAAATTTCCAGCTCCAATAATTAAACCAACATCTACATTTAATTCTCGAATAGAGTTTACTTCTTTTGCAAGATAATGCGCTTGTTTTGGATCAATCCCAAAGCCTTCTTTACCGGCGAGGATTTCGCCACTGAGTTTAAGTAAAACCCGTTTAAAAACGGGATCGGGCATGGATAAAATTAAGAGAGTTTCCCGTTAACGCTCATCTCGCCAATGGCATAACGGGTGAAACGGGCAATCTGGATATTTTCACCTAGAGTTGTAACCGCTTCCGTGAGAAGATCACCAACTTTTTTGTCGGGGTCTTTGATGAATTGCTGATTTAAAAGACAAACTTCTTGGAAATATTTGTCGAGCCTTCCATCTACAATTTTATCTATAATATTATCAGGTTTCCCGGATGCCTTCGCCTGATCTTCAAAAATTTCACGTTCTTTCGAAATGTCAGTTTCAGAAATATCTTCCTGTTTTACAGCTACAGGATTTGTGGCGGCAACTTGCATGGCTAAATTATGAGCCAATTCCTGGAACCCGGTAGTCTTGGCAACAAAATCAGTTTCACAATTGATTTCTAGTAACACACCGAGTCTCCCGCCGTGGTGAATGTAAGAATACACGATGCCTTCCTTCGCGACGCGCAACCCTTTTTTTGCTGCTTTTGCAATTCCGGATTTCCGTAAAAAATCAACAGCATTATCCAGATTACCGTCCGTTTCTGACAAGGCTTTTTTACAGTCCATCATCCCGGCGCCTGTTTTATCGCGTAATTCTTTAACTAATGTCGCATCAATACTCATGAGGTTTCTGGTTTTTCTTTATCTGTTGATTCTACAGCCGGCGTTGCCTCTATTACTTCGTCAGTAGAAGGACTTTCTTCCGCAGGTGTTTCTTCAGAATTATCAGGTTTATCCGCTTTTGCTTCGGAGGCCTCGGCAAGTTTTTCTGACTTAGATTCAGTAATCTTTGATGTTGCTTCGCCTTTATCGCCAACAGATTCCCCGTTCTTAGATGGTTCTTCAACAACTTCATTTGTACCTTCTCTTACAGCAATAACTTCATCTGCAATGGCTCCAATAATCAATTGAATCGTCCGAATCGAATCGTCATTCGCGGGAATAGGATATGAAACAATATTCGGGTCTGTATTGCTGTCTATAATAGCAATGATTGGAATTTCCAATCGTTTTGCTTCTTTGATAGCCGTTGATTCGTAATGTCCATCCACAATAACAATAACATCGGGGAGGCGCTTCATATCTTTAATTCCTCGATGTTGATCCGCAAGCTTGATGCGTTCGCGATTCAACATTTGCACCTCTTTTTTGGTCATATTTTCATAGATGCTTGATCCTTCTTTTTCAAGAAGTTGAAGTCGTTTGATACTTTTGCGAATGGTAGAAAAATTAGTAAGAGTTCCACCAAGCCAACGTTCTACCACATAAAACATTCCGCATCGATCTGCTTCTTCCTGAACAATATCACGTGCTGTTTTTTTGGTTCCAACGAACAAAACCTCGCCATTTCGTTTAACAATAGTCTGAATCAATTCACATGCTTTTTCAAGACAGTTGATTGTCTCTTGTAGGTTAATAATGTAAACACCGTTTTTTTCCATGAGGATATACGGTTTAAAACTGGGATGCCATTTCCGGGTAACATGCCCAAAATGGGCGCCGGTAGCAAGTAGGTCTTCGAATTTAATTTCTGGCATATTATCTCTTTGAGAATTGGAATTGTTTTCGGGCACCCGGCTGTCCATATTTTTTTCGTTCCACAACCCGGGCATCACGTGTTAGGAATCCTGCTTTTTTTAATTCTGGTCTATACGACGGAACAGCTATTTGAAGCGCACGCGCGATACCGAGCCTTAATGCTCCGGCTTGACCGGTTAATCCGCCTCCGTACACATTAGCGGTAATATCATATGATTTGTCAGCTTCAACTGTAACAAGCGGTTGAGAAACAATCGTAGCTAACACATCTCGGCAAAGGTATTCTTTATAAGGTCGACCATTTACAACAATCTTGCCTTTACCGGGCTTGAGATAAATTCGAGCCACAGATCGTTTCCGTCTGCCAACTGCTACGTGGGAATTCTCAGACATTAAATCTCCAATGTTTTCGGATTTTGGGCAATGTGCGGATGTTCATCACCTGCGTATACTTTTAAATGAGACATCAGTTTTCTCCCGAGTCGATTTTTAGGGAGCATACCTTTAATAGCGCCCGTAATAATCCGATCCGGATGGGTCTTCATCATGTGCTGAAAATCAGTAAATGTAGTTCCACCAGGATAACCCGAATGTTTAAAATATTCCTTTTTGGTTTCTTTATTACCTGAAACCTTGATTTTTTCGGCATTGATGACTACCACAAAATCACCCATGTCCAAATGCGGACTGAAAGTAGGTTTATGTTTGCCTCTAAGAATTTGAGCAACTTCGCTCGAAAATCTGCCAAGCATTTTTCCGGCAGCATCGGCGATGTACCAATCCCGTGTAATCTCGTGCGCTTTTAATGTTTTTGTTTTCATAATTTTACGTTCGAATAAAGCCTATGAAATTAGACCAAAATATATCAGGGTCAAATAATATTACGAGAAATAGTTTTAGGGATAAATTACAGTTCTGAAACCTGATTCAGAACCAAAGTTGCACTCACTTTTCCCGTAAATGTTTCTCCCGTAAAGGGAGAGTTTGACGACCGGGAATAAATTGAATCCTCGGTAAACTTCCATTTTTCTGCCGGATCAATAATAACCAATTCTGCATCTACCCCATCCTTCAACAAATCAGTCTCAAAGCCAAATATTTTTCTGGGGTTTACCGTTAGAAGTTTGATGAGGTTTAACAGAGAGTATTTTTTTTCTTCCTTTAAAATAGTATTCACAGCTGCAAAACATGATTCAAGCCCAATCATTCCAAATGGTGCATGGGCAAACGTAGCTTCCTTTTCTTCAATCGTATGCGGAGCATGGTCTGTCGCAATACAGTCGATTGCACCGGAAATTACTGCTTTAACAAGTGCCTTACGGTCTGTTTCGCTTCGTAATGGAGGAGCAACTTTAAAATTTGTGTCATAGGATTTTAATGCTTCGTCATTAAAGTAAAGATGGTGAGGTGTTACTTCTGCTGTTACAGAAGCGCCCTTCTTTTTTGCTGCTGCAACGTGTAATGCACTTTCCTTTGTGCTAACATGAGGAATATGGACTGAAGTATTGGCCAATTGAGCTAATTCAAGATCTCGGAAAACCATTATAGATTCCGAAAGAGATGTGTTTCCATCTAGCCCAAGTTTCAAGGAAGTCTCCCCTTCATTCATCACACCGTCATCTCTCAAATCAACATCTTCAGCGTGATTAATAATAGGCATATGTAGCATAGAGGCATATTCCAATGCTCTGCGCATCACTACGGCATTTGTTATCGGCAGGCCGTCATCGCTAAAAGCGATGGCACCTTCACGCGCCATTGCTGACATTTCAGTTATTTCTGTTCCATTTTGCCCTTTGGTAACAGCGCCAATCGGGTGAATGAAAATTGGACATTCTTCGGCCTTTTCAACAATGAATCGAATGGACTCAGGCGAATCCAGCGGCGGATTGGTATTTGGCATCACACATACACGGGTAAACCCGCCGGCAAGAGCAGCTTGAGATCCGGTCGCCAACGTCTCCTTATCTTCTCTTCCTGGTTCACGAAAATGCACATGTACATCGCAAAATCCGTGCGTTATAATTTTTCCGGCACAATCTAAAATTTCTGCAGATTTTGACGAGATTGATTTATCGACAGATTCAATTTTCCCATTTTTAATCAGGATATCTTTTTTCGCCGACGTTTCTTTGAGCGGATCTAATACAGTTCCACCTTTTAGTAAAAGTAATTTTGGTATTTTTCGTGTCTTCATTCTTCCGATTTCCCACCTAAGAGTAAATATAATATTGCCATTCTCGAGGCGACACCGTTTAGCACTTGGTCAAGAATAATGGCTTGCTTGCTATCAGCGACCGTACTGTCAATTTCAATACCGCGATTCATGGGTCCTGGATGCATAATAATTAATTCCTTGTTATGACGTTCGAGCCTTTCTGTGTTTACACCGAAAACCTCTCGATATTCCCTGACCGATGGAAACAGTCCGACTCCCATTCGTTCCATTTGAATGCGAAGAATATTCAACGCATCTGCCCATTCAATCGCTTCATCTAAATTATGGCTCACGTTTACACCTAGCGATTTAATGTGAGGTGGAATGAGTGTAGGCGGTCCACACACGGTTACGTTTGCGCCAAGTGTAATGAGTCCGTAGATATTACTAAGCGCAACCCGGCTGTGAGAAATATCGCCCACAAGCGCCACATTCAATCCTTTTATTTTACCAAACACTTCTTTTAGGCTCATCATATCCAAAATTGCTTGAGTCGGATGCTCATGTTTCCCGTCCCCAGCATTAATAATAATGGCATCCACATGCTTCGTTAAATGAAGTGGTGCACCAGGATCCGGATGACGCATTACCACAGCATCAATTTTCATAGCTTCGATATTTTGGGTCGTATCTTTAAAACTTTCTCCTTTTTTTAAACTGGATGTGGAGGCTGAAAAATTCACGGTATCTGCACTTAACCTCTTTTGGGCAAGCTCGAAACTTATTCGAGTGCGCGTGGAATTTTCAAAAAATAGGTTTACAATTGTCTTTCCCTGAAGTGAGGGGACTTTTTTAATCGGGCGATCCAAAATCTCTCTAAATGAAAATGCTGTATTAATAATTGTTTCAATATCCTTCTCGGGATATCCTTCGAGTCCGAGTAAATGTTTTTGCTCAAGCATCCGGATCTTCCTTAAAGGACAGTAAATAAATGCCGTCTTTTTCATCCACTTCCTTTAACAAAACGCTTACATGTTCACCTTCGTTTGTGGGAATGTTTTTACCAACGAAATCGCCCCGAATCGGGATTTCTCTATGCCCACGATCCACAAGGACACAGAGCTGAATCTTCGCTGGCCGCCCATAAGCAAAAAGCTCATCCATGGCAGCACGGATGGTTCTTCCTGTAAATAAAACATCATCCACGAGGACTACAGTTTTACCATCTAATGTTACAGGGATGTTAGACCCTTTTACTTGGGGAACAACCAGCCGTTCGCGAAAGTCATCGCGGTGGAAAGCAATGTTGACTTCTCCCAAAGGAATATCTAGAGAAACATTTGTTTGAATAATAGCATGCACGCGCTTTGAAAGTGGTTCGCCTCGCGTTTGGATGCCAATTAATACAAGATCATCCTTATTAGAATTACTTTCCAATATTTCATGACTAAGGCGGGTGATCATTTTTTGGATGTCCGTCTCATCAAACAACAGTTTTTCTTTTGGTTTTATCATACTCATTTTCTTAACAAAAAACCCCCGGGCAGCTGGTTCTGCAGTTTGCAGAAGACAGAGACGGAGGTCTCATTCACTGCCCTTACCGTCTCACAGGACTGATTTAAAGGGTCATTCTTACTTTAAAGTTAATACAAACAGATAAAAAAACTAAGATACAATCCTTGCTACTTATTCATCCTCACTAAAATAGTTTCAATAATATCTTTTTCGTTAGAATAATCATCAGGATTTATTTCTAAATCAATATTTTCCTTTCGAAACCACGTCCGCTGTCGCTTTGCATATTGACGAGTACGAATCACAATTTCTTCTTCCATCACTTCCCGAGTTATTTCCCCATCTAATACCTGAATGATTTGTTTATATCCAATGGAATCCAATGCATGCACATTATCAACACCATATTTTTCCTGAAGATGTTTTGTTTCATCAATCCAACCGGATTTTAACATTGTCTTTGTCCGATTTCGGATTCGATTTTCAAGTTTATCAGGCGGTATTAAAACAAGAACTGTAAAAGTTTTAATTTTGCGCGTTTCAGATGCATCTTGTTTTTTGAAATGAACCGAAGGCGGATCGCCGGTGGACTCATAAATTTCTAGCGCGCGAACCAACCGTTTTCGATTATGAGGATGAACTATTTCTGCATAATCCGGGTCAATCTTTTTTAATCGATTCAGCATCAGTTCGCTTCCATGAGCATCATAATCTTTTTCTAATTTTTCCCGAATGGATTCATTTGTCATACTTCCTTCGAAAATACCAGTGGAAAGCGCCCTGAAATACAGTCCGGATCCACCACAAATAATGGGAGTTTTCCCTCTTTTCTTAGCCGTATCAATTGCTTCCAAAACTAATTCAGCATATTCTCCTGCGGATACCGATTCTGTGGGTTCGCGAATTCCAATTAAATGATGATAAATACGCTTCCGATCTTCCTCGGTAGGTTGAGCCGTGCCAATCGGCATGTCTTTATAAATCTGTCTGGAATCAAGACCAATGATTTCTCCATCAACTTTCTTGGCGATTGAAAGAGCAAGGGTGGATTTCCCTGAAGCAGTTGGACCGATGATTGCTAAAATGGTTTCCATAATGGTGGTAAAAATTAGTCCATGAATTCTTTTAACTTCAATGGGATTATATTCCGTAGTGAATTGTTGCCTAAGCATACGTGCTGAAATGATTCACAAGTTTAGCATTTCGATCCTTTGAGTAGCAGCCGCACACGATTGCAACAATGAGTAAACCGAATTGTTGCCTAAGCAACAGTCTTCAAGGAGGATCGAACCATTAAATACAATAAATAGATTTATGTATGTATTATCCATAGATTAAATGTTCGATATCATTAAATAGAAATGAAAAACGAGACTCAATACTTCGGAAAGGACTTGGAAGCAATGTCCTTTGCCTATAATTATCATAAATGGATTCTTGAAGAATTCACCCCATACCTTGGTGCTCATGTAGCAGAAGTGGGGGCAGGAATGGGTCATTTTTCTGAATTTTTATTAGAAACTCAAATAAATCACCTTACCACATTTGAGCCATCTGAAAATATGTACCCTGTCCTTGAAAATAATTTTGCTCATCATAATAACGTAGATACTATTCATGCATTTTTTGAAGACCAATCGCATCAATACAATCAATCGTTTGATTCCATCTGTTACGTAAATGTTCTTGAACATATAGAAAAAGATAGAGAAGCCTTAACGCATGCCTATAAAACGCTTCAACAAAATGGGCATATTCTGATCTTTGTACCTGCACTATCATTTTTGTACAGCAATTTTGATAAAGCCGTGGGACATTATAGACGGTATTCTAAAAAGGAACTTGTAGATGTGGTTTCAGCAGCAGGATTTTCAATTAAAAAAATCAACTATTTTGATATAGCTGGAATTATTCCATGGTATGTTGCTTTCGTATTGTTAAAACAAACTACAACCGAGTCTAATGTTTCTTTGTACGACACTTGGGTTGTCCCAATCATGAAAAAAGTAGAACGCATCATACCACCCATCATCGGAAAAAACTTGATTCTTATTGGGCAGAAAGCATAACTGTGCAACACACCCAATAGTTTAGGTTGGAATTATTTTGGGAAGTTCGGGATTCCTACTGGAACGATGTTTTAGAATTCCTTGACGAAAATATTGGGGAATAAGCGGCCGTTTTCTCCCCGCGTGCACCCACGACTATCTTAAATGTGGCATGAGAATCCCTTCTCGTGCGCTTGCATTCTTTCATCCACGATTGAAAATGAGCGAGACACAATAGTGGCACAAGCTTCCCAGCGCATGCAAATCCATGACCAAGGATGGTCGTGGCACTTTTAATTATCCAACGGACTTTTAACGCCGAGCGGACCTTTTTGCATCACGTGGGTGTAGATCATCGTTGTACGAAGATCTTTATGCCCAAGTAGTTCCTGAACAGTTCTGATATCATAACTATTTTCCAGCAAGTGTGTTGCAAAACTGTGACGCAGTGTATGGCATGTTACGCGCTTTTCAATTCCGGCTAACTTAACTGATTTCTTCAACGCTCTACTCACGCTTGAATCATGAATATGCCATCGCATTAATTCACCTGTTTGCGGATTGTTTGACAGACTGACTGATGGAAAAACAAACTGCCATTTTACTTCCTTACTTGCATTGGTATATTTTCGTCTCAATGCCTTTGGAAGTATAATGGACCCACTTCCCTTTTTTATATCATTTTCGTGCAGAGTTTTTACTTTTAAGATTTGGTCTTCCAATGGGTTTATACATTTTTCCGGTAACAGTGTTACGCGATCTTTATCCCCTTTTCCTCTGCGAATAATCAGGCTTTTCTGTGAAAAATCAATATCCTGAATTCTGATATTCAAACATTCTGTTAATCGTAATCCTGCCCCATAAAGTAAATTACATATAATAGAATGAATACCATGGATATTTGCCAGAACAATCTTGACTTCATCTTGAGAAAGGACAACGGGTATATGCTTTGTGCCTTTGGCTATAACAAAATTCTCCGGCTTACCGATATCTTTCTCAAGCACTTTCAAATACAAAAATAAAAGCGCATTTCTAGCCTGGTTTTGTGTTGATGCGGAAACTGTTCTATCAACAGCAAGATACGTTAGATACTGATTAATTTCTTTTGCACCCATTTCAGAAGGGTGTTTTACATTATGAAATTTTATAAATCGCTTTATCCAATCAGTATATGTTTTTTCTGTTCTGTAACTATAATTACGAACACGTATGTTGTCCCTAACTCGATTTAATAGTTTGCTCATGTTAATCCTTGAATTTAAAAGTATCCCCCAGTAGTTTTTCTAGAGGTAATTTAAGTATATATGAAATGAATGTAATGCATAATATTACGCATATAGGAGCACTATTTGATGTTTTCGTCAAATATTAACTGTTA